>JASLKO010000181.1 GCA_030747475.1 Candidatus Thalassarchaeaceae archaeon
AGGGCACACGCCACTCGCTTCACAGTCGCCATCGTGTGGCCGACAGTTCCCCCGATTATCACCCTTCTCGACATGGTCGCCGGCCGCGACACTTAACGACGGGTTGCCGCTCGGAGGTATCATGGAGACCTTTGAGGTGAAGCGGGGATTGGTCAAGAAATTGGCCGCAGATGGAGGACTGGCGAGCATTGCTGGCAAGCATTTTGAGAATGTAGAAGGCTCTGGTGATGCCTTTTCGGGAAGTCATGGAATAATGAGTAGTATTACTGCTGAATACAATTCAATGGGAAAATTGGTCGTGGATGTTCACCAAGAGCGCCCTGATTTTGATGATCCCAATGCAATGGAAGTTGCAATGGACAGTCGAAAGCGTTGGTCAGCCTTCCTAGACGAAGCCACAGGGTATTCAGCAAAACAACGCGGTGACAAAGCAAAGGAATTTGCAAAGAAGGCCTCTAAGGCCAAGTCCGGTGTCAGCCAAGCTCGAAAATTCATGGAAATGGCAACCAACATTTCTGATGAGACCAAAGCCCAGGCTGAAACCATGATTGAGGAAATCGAGGCAGCTCTTGAGGCTGGAGACAATACGAAAGCAGCAGGGCGCGCCGAGAAACTTGGCAAGCTACTTGGCTGATGTATAACATTCTATAGGCGATTTTTATGGACGAAAGCTCAACACGGCTCGCACTGATTACAGGTGCTGCGCAAGAGGTCGTTGGAATCGAGCATCTCGAATCAAGAATCGCAGATGGGGGCACCATTCGAGCCTACGTCGGGTTCGAACCCAGTGGCAAAGCACACGTGGGTTGGAAAGTCTTGGCGACCAATTTGCGAAGAATGTTGGACGCTGAAGTCAATGTTCTGATTTTCCTTGCGGATTGGCATGCGTGGGTCAATGACAAGTTTGGTGGGGATATGGAAAAAATCCACACCACTGCAAAGTACATGGAAGAAGTATTCCGTTCTCTTCTCAATCATCCTGAAGAAGGTGATGGTCCAGGACAGCTTCGATTCGCATACGCCTCTGAAATCATGGATAGTGGAGAGTACTGGGCACGTGTATTGCGCTGTTCAAAGAACATGAGTTTGAAACGTGCCCGAAGAACGTTTAGCATCATGGGCCGAGATGAGGAAAGTGGCGACGGTGATCTTTCCAAATTTTTCTACCCTGCAATGCAGGCTGCAGACATATTCGAGATGAACATCGATTTGGCCATTGGTGGCATGGATCAACGTAAGGCACACATGTACATGCGAGAGGTCGCTGATCACTGGGGTTGGCCTAAGGCAACCTGCATCCATACACCGATTATTTCTGGACTCAAGAGTGCGGGCTCAAGAATGGACTCATTCGATCATAAGATGAGTAAATCCGATCCATCTGGAGCCATCCTTCTGCACGATACCCCTGAGAAGTTGCGAAAGAAGATGCGAAAGGCTTACCTCGATGTCGAGAAGGATGACAGTCCAATATACGAATTGTTGGAGCACATCATTTTGCCAGAACAAGGCCAAATCACAGTGACACCCAATCCCGAATATGGTGAGCCTAGTACCTATGATAGCCTAGAGTCATTTGTGGCTGCTGTCAAATCTGGAACCGTGCATCCTCTTGATGCAAAGTTTGCCGTCGCAGATGCGATTTCTGCGGGTTTGGATTCACTCCGCTCGCATTTTGAAAGCAATCCAGGGTTGCTCGATGCTGTAAATGAAATCACTGGGCAGTAAGTTCGTACTGACTTGCCACACGTGACGGCCATGGTTTGATTGTCCCGCATGTGCATATTGATTCGATGAATGCGATTCTTAGGATTTTTTTCGGGGCATCATTGAAAACAGAAACCAGTTCGCCCCAACCCGCGCTAGCGAAGAGGTGTCATTGATGTCAGAAGTCGGAATTGATGATATCGCCATTCATTTTCCTAAATTATATCTTGATATGAAGGATTTCGCAGAGATGCGGGATGCAGATTATGGTAAGCTCAACAAGGGTCTGGGGTTGTCCGCAATGGCCATACCCGATGTCCACGAAGATACAGCCACAATGGGTGCCAATGCGGTCACCCGTCTTATTGATCGAAACGGAATCAAACCGACACAAATTGGTCGAATGTATCTCGGGACAGAAAGCGCACTGGATGGTGCCAAACCGACAGCGACCTACATCCTCGATATGCTGACACAGCGCTATGGAGGTCGATTCGGAGAAGATTGCTTCCGCAATTGTGACGTGGTTGACATGACCTTTGCTTGTATTGGGGCTGTCGATGCCCTACACAACACTCTCGATTGGGTCGCACGTGGTGGCGAATCCGATGACCGAATTGGAATCGTGGTCTTCAGTGACAATGCCAAGTATGATTTGGAATCCGCTGGCGAATATACCCAGGGCGCAGGTGGTGGTGCCCTCCTGATTCGACACAATCCCCGATTGATTTCAATTCCAGATAGATGGGGCGTCTCAACTTCACCTGTCCACGATTTCTTCAAGCCTCGTCGTGAGGTGTCTCTAAAGTCAGTCATTTCGCATGTTGTCCAGTTGGCACGTGAAACTGGCGCATCCATCAAAGAGGGCATGGTCGATCGAATGGTACGACACTTGCCCGAGTCAACGGTTCGACGTTTGGGTATTTTCAGCCATGGTGTTGCCAGTGTTCAGGTTCACCGAGATGAACCCGTGTTTGATGGCCAATACAGCAATCAGTGCTACCAGGATGCCGTGGAAGAAGCCTTCCGCGATTTCCGTGGCAAGGCAGAATTGGATGGTCGTTGGGATCCTGAAGGTGGCACAGTTCTAACCGAAGACTGGGCTCGAATCATCATGCATCTTCCATATGCGTTCCAAGCCAAGAGAATGTTCCCCGCAGTATTTGCTTACGAACGCCGCGGTGGAGCCTCTTGGACAGATGTAGAAGCCGAAATTGGCCTTCCACCTAGCATCGAAGATTTCGATGACACCATCGAAGGACTGGCAGAGCATGCAAAGGAAATGAATGGATACCGACGCCGTATTTCCAAAACACAAGCTTACCGCGATTTCCATGCTGAGCGTATCGAAAAAGGTCAGAGAGCAAGTTCACTCATTGGGAATCAGTATACTGGCTCTATTTTCCTAGCAATGATGTCGACCTTTGAATCAGATTACGAATCTGATAGTCCACTCGATGGTCAACAATTCGGTCTCTGTGGTTATGGTTCTGGAGCCAAGGCGAAGGTTTTCGAGGGCATAGTTAGTGACCGATGGCGCGAGGTTGTCGCAAGTTGGAACCTGTTTGAAAGAATGGCAGGCCGTATGGCGATCGATCAGATTACTTACGAGGAATTGCACAAAGGAATCCACGATGGAAGCGTGCTCAAACCCAGAGGCGAATTCGCCCTTGTTGAAATCGAAGTTGAAGGCAATCTCGAGGGTGCTCGAACCTATGCTTGGGTCGAGTAATCTATCCGGATTTGACTGGCGAATCGTTCATAGAGGGACTTTCGGTGGCGCATCACCGTAGGTGATGATGAATGGCAGATATTGCAGTTCTCCTGAAACAAGTTCCAGATACAAATGCGAAGATAGTCGTAAACGGTGGCCGTGTTGATGAAGGTGCGGTCAACAAGTGGTCAATGAGCCCATATGACGAATATGCGCTAGAGGCAGCACTTTCTCTAGGTGGTTCGATTACCGCGATTACATGTGGTCCCGACCGTGCAAAGAAGATGTTGACCGATGCAGCAGCCGTTGGTGCCAGTGAACTCATGCACATTGTTGTTGACGATCTCACAACTTTAGATTCTAGCCAAATGGCGTCTATATTGGCAGCGGCGGTCGAAAAGACTGGGGCGTCAGTTGTCTTTTGTGGCAAACAAGCCGCAGATACGAATGCAGGTTCAACTGGACCTGGTGTTGCAGAACGACTCGGTGCAGGATGTGTCACAATGGTGAGTGAACTATCTGGTGATTCATCTGAATTCTTAGCATTGCGACCAAGTGCCAGTGGAATGGAGCGAGTCAGTATTTCCGCCCCTTGTGTGATTGCATTCGACAAAATGGGCACAGAGCTGCGACGTCCTAACGTGAAGGGAATTATGATGGCAAAGAAGAAGGCTGTCGAGACCCTTTCCGTTGGAGATTTGGGTGTGGATGTGGGTTCATCATCCGTGACACTTGACAACCAATCCCCACCAGCTGAAAAACCAGCCGGACAAAAATTCGAGGGCGCAGATAGCGTTTCTACAGTCGTCGCCAAGTTGCGCGATGAGGCAAAGGTGATTTGAGGGGGAATGAAGATGGTTACAGTGATTGCAGAAATTTCAGAAAACAGCCTACATTCAGTCACCGCCCAACTGGTTGGTGCAGCCGGTGGAGATGCAACGGTCCTTTGTCCAGGTGGCATCGGTGCTTCACAAGCCGCGGAACTCAGTGGTGTAAGCAAGGTTATCTCAGTTGAAGGCGATTGTTTTTCATCGTTTGATGGTGGAGCATGGGCCTCAGCACTCGGTGCCGTATCAGAAGGTCGTGTGATTGCAGCATCGACCGCAAACGGACGAGAAATCGCAGCTCGAATGGCCGCATCAAAGGGTGTTGCCGTGGTTCAAGATGTCACCTCAATTTCTGGAAATTCGGTCACACGACCCATTTACTCCGGAAAGGCAACAGAATCTCTTACAATTTCCGATGACACCATTTTGACACTGCGTCCCAATACATTTGCAGCGGCAGATGGCGGCGGCAGTGCTGCTGTCAGCACAGTCAACCAAAGTGCAGATGTTGCAACATCTGTCAAGGAAGCCATTGCAAAAGCCAGTGAGCGACTCGATGTTGCTGAAGCAGATGTTGTCATCTCTGGTGGTAGAGGCTTGGGCAGTATTGAGAATTTCAGTCATCTAGAATCGATTGCAGATCAGTTGGGAGCCGCCGTTGGAGCCTCCCGGGCAGTTGTAGATGAATGGGGCATGTCACACAGTATCCAAGTTGGTCAGACGGGCAAGACCGTCAATCCAAGTTTGTATATCGCCGTGGGCATCTCTGGTGCGATTCAGCATTTGGCTGGAATGCGTTCATCGAAGTACATTGTCGCCATTAACAAAGATCCAGATGCACCCATTTTCGGTGTTGCCGATTATGGCATTGTTGCCACTTGGGAAGAGGCTCTACCCGCTTTGGCCGATGCTCTTTCAAATCTCTGAGATGATATTGTGAGCGACCCCCTCGTGGTCGAACCCACCGCAACCCATGATGCTTCGATCATCTGGATGCATGGGCTAGGTGCAAGCGCCCATGATTTTGTGGATATGCCACGCATCATCTCTCGTCAAGGAACAAGATGGGTTTTCCCCAATGCTCCGGTACGTCCGGTGACCTTGAACAACGGTTGGCGCATGCCTTCATGGTTTGATATCCGTTATTTGGCAGGTGAATCTGATGGTGAAAGAGAATGTCCAATCGAAGCTCAGGAATCTTCTGAAATAATCGCAGATATAATCGAAGCTGAACATGCAAAAGGAATCCCATATCATCGAATCATCCTCGTTGGTTTCAGTCAGGGCGGTGCCATGTCACTGTATACTGGATGTCGTTTTTCAGAGCGTCTCGCAGGCATGGTTTGCTTGTCTGGATACTTGCTTTTCCCGGAGAAACATATGAGTGAATGTTCAGATGCAAACCGAGACACCCCTGT
>JASLKO010000182.1 GCA_030747475.1 Candidatus Thalassarchaeaceae archaeon
TACTGTGAAAGTATGCTGTAGTACTGAATTAGGACAATCATGCCAATTATCTGGCTCACCACAGTTCAGAATTGTCGCCTCAAAGGTTAGCGTGATTTCGGTCCCATTCGGAATTGTTTCATTCAACATAAGTTGCCATGAATGATTGTAAGTGGCATTGTCGAAAATGAGGTAATACCACTCTATGATACCGGGGAAGCCTTCGACAAGTGGATGGTCGACAGATGCATTGACGCCAGGATAATGAATTCCCTTATCACAGATATTGACTAGTTCAAGTGTGACGTAGTATGTCGAATTCACGGTGAGGTTGTCAACGGTGAGACAGTGGCCATCTGGATCTCGAGTTTCGTTAATGATTAATACATCGGGTTGAAGGAATATCGCAACACTGTGTGCATCCAACGTGAAACGGTGCTGAGAATCCATTTCAATGCCATTCAATGAATCGTTTGCAACCCAATCCAAGTCCAAGTCAAACTCTACAGAAGAGGCGCCTCGATTCATGGCAATTACCGCTTCATCATATTCTGTCGACATGGCCCAAGCAATGGTATCGGTGCCGTTGGACAAAGAGGAGTAGGTTCCGCGGCGAAGGGCATCAGAATCCATTCTCAATTGAGAAATTGCACTGATATTCTCAAACAATGATGTCTCGCGCATGTTGAGTTCAGATGATTGTCGGAACATATGCCGGTTATCTGGATCAGCCCCTCCAAATTCCCCATATTCATCGCCTTGGTAAATGGCAGCGGCTCCAGGTGTTGTCAGCAACCAAGTGTAAGCCTGCAATGCGGCATGGTAAGGCACATCGGTTCCCGGTTGTCCAGGCAGACCATCCTCACTCCATTGATTCCATTCATCTTCGGTCCCCGGGTCGGCACGACTTGCGAAACGAGGGACATCATGACTGCCGACAAATGGAACCATGGTCGCCCCATCGACATACTGATCTTGACTTCTTGCAGTCCAATAATCGAGATGTTGGTAGTCCATATCGCCAGAAGTAAACACATTGTCTACTACGGCATGGTAGAGTACGAAATCAGCTTGCCCATCAAGTGAATTGGGACCGATGTAACGATTGATTGTCCCATACTCCTCAGAGTTTTCTTCCAAAGAATGACCTGCCCAGCCCATGGCAGTCTCTCCTTTCAGATAGTAATCCGTCCCAGCGGTTTCGAATCGTTCATTGATGCGGACCGCAAGATTTGTGATGGCCAAATCATCCACATGTTTGACCGCATCAAGACGTCCACCATCGAGGTCAAAGTTTTCCATCCACCACAATACATCAGAGATGAATTGTTCACTCGCATTTCTTACCCGCCAGTTGACATCTGGCATATACGGGCGGAACATACAGTCAAGACGATGTTCGGTCCAACCACAATTTTCTTCTCCGCAAAGGCAACCTTCGTTGAACCAGTCAGGATTTTCGACGAAATATGGATGGTCTTCGTGAACATGGTTGATGACAAAATCACCCAATATTCGGATGCCTGCATCATGTGCGGCATCCACAAGTGCATGCAATTCTGCTTCCGTGCCCAAACGGTTGTCAACTTCTCGAGCCGCGACTGGCCAATATCCATGATACGCCGAAACTTGATGCTGCCCATCACTGGTTGAACCAGTCCCGTTTGCAGCTTTATTGAATGGAGTCAACCACAATGCATTGACTCCAAGGTCGGAAAAATATCCTGCTTGTATCATTTGGGTGACTCCTGCGAAGTCACCACCCATCCAATCGGCACCTTGTGCTGCATTTGTTGTCACCGGATCATTTGAGCCATCAGCATTGACAAAACGATCTGTCATCACCATGTAGATGAGGGCATCCTCCCAGATGAATTCTGATTGTGGACCATTCCAAAATGGCAGCAACAAATCATCGGCAACATTGCCATCCACATCCATTCCCGTAATGTGCAATGTGTTTTTCCCATCCGGCAACGTTGTGAGGTCTAGAGTCCAAGTCCATGTTGCTTCATCCCAAAGACCTGTGGCGAGAGCCAACGGTGTAGAATCAGGCGCGCCACCATCAGTTCCTGCATGCCAGAGAACGGTTAGCACATCGTTCACAATGGAATGCGTAAACATTGGCTTGGAAGTGTCGGGGACTCGAACCAAGCTATTCTCAAAATCATCACAATAACCACGATAGGGTTCAGATGGGTCGAAAATCCAATTGTCATCGACAATCAATTTGTAACAGTACAACCCTGGATCAAGGTCTAGAGAAACACTCCATTGTCCATTGCTTTCAGAAAAATCAGTGCGCACTGTCCAATCATCCCATTCACCAGAAATCTGGACCGAGGTTGCGTTCCCGGACCAAGAAAAATCAGTTGTTGTAGACCGTTGACGAATCGGGCCTCCATCTGCGGATGCGAACATTGGCAAGGTCGCTGTAAGGAGCAAAGTCACCAACAGTATCGCCTTGCGCATGACCCTCACTCCCTTGGGAATAGGTTGTTTGCAGTATCAACCATTTCGTCTATATGTTTGCACAAAAATCCCTTGACAAAATCATTTGCAGGGTTGTTGTAAACGTCCAATGGTGCCCCATGTTGTTGTAAAACACCTTGATCCAATATGGCAATTCGGTCCGCCAAGGTCATCGCCTCAATTTGATCATGCGTGACGTAAACAGTCGTGGTACCCAATGCATCATGCAAACGACGAATCTCCGCTCGCATTTGGTGCCGCAATTCGGCATCAAGATTGGAAAGTGGCTCATCCATCAGCAGTACCTTTGGCTGGCGAATAAGAGCACGGCCTAAGGCAACGCGTTGACGTTGGCCACCGGACAATTGCTTAGGTTTCTTGTCGAGTTGATCTTCTAATTCCATCAACTTGGCTGTTTCTTGAACACGCTTGACAATCTCGGTGTCAGGCAAACGATGTTCTCCTTTGGCCATGCGAAGACCGAATGACAAATTTTCTGCGATTGTCATGTGTGGGTACAATGCATAGGATTGGAACACCATTCCCAATCCACGT
>JASLKO010000183.1 GCA_030747475.1 Candidatus Thalassarchaeaceae archaeon
GTCCCATCATTGGGCAATGAGATATCGACGCCGTCTGGCAAATCCCAACTTGTATAGGGTATATTTGGAATCCATCCATTGCCAAATTGATCACGTAGTAAAGGTGTCAATTCCAATGTGTCGTCTGCAGTGATGTTTTCCTGGGAAACTGATAATTCGAATGTAAGAGGTTCACCTGGTTGAACATTGACATGCAAAACCGTTTCAACATCACCATTACACGCTGTGACTGTTTGTTGGCCCACAGATTGTGGGGACCATCGCACATCTCCACTGCCACTAACTTGCTGAACACCTCCTGAAGACGATGACCAACCGATTGCGACATTCAATTCAGTGCCTGCTGAGTTGTATGCAATGGCTGTGATATTGAGCGTTTGATCCGCAGGCATTGAGATTGGGCCACCAGGGGTGAGTGTGATATGATGCACAGAGGCATCACCTGTAACTGAACAAGAGCGAGCTGATGTTGCCATGCCAACGGGTGAAACCATTGTGAAAAGAAGGAGCATAGAGCACAAAATCACCCTTCGAATCATTTGACTCGACTCCATTGTCCATCGGCGCCAACTTGCCAATATTGTGATTCTCCTTGTGCCGTTTGATACCACCCTGTTTGTCCTTGGACCGTACCTTGCATGGCTTGAAGAACACCTGTCGATTGTACAAAATTCTCAGGCTCAGGAGTGACATTTTTTCCTTCAATCGTTTGGGTTGCATCTTCCATTGCACGAATTCGATTCTGCTGACGCTGATGATTTATTCTCCGTCTAGAACGACGCGAAAGAGGAACTGCGGAATTTTCAACACTCTCACCGCCAGTGTCATCTACAACATCATCAGGGTTCCCGATAAATTCGAATTCGTCATCCCAATGCAATTCAGGTTCAGAGTTTTTGCGAACGATGAGCAAAAGAATGACAATCAATAATGCTGCAGCCCCAAAACCGAATAACAGCATCTGACCAGATTGGCTGTTGGTTAATTTGTCAATGCCCGTTGGATTCACATCAACATAAGTCTCAGCTGACCATTGCTCATATCGAATTGTGACTTTTTGATTGTCTCCGGGATGATCTAATTCGAGATACCAGTATGGACCCAGGTCATGTCGAACGGTTCCAATCTCTGTATCGAATTCGAATTGTGAGATTTGGGTTGGGACGATATTCCCCCCATAATCGACAAGGCTGACTTCAAGCGAAAATTCATCTCCTTGATCACCAACACCACCGTGTTGTCCAATTCGCAAAGTTCGTGCTTCACCGACCACCACTTGTATCGTGAAATTGCCGAGAGCGGTCCCATTTTCAACCTCAATGTCCCAAATGCCTTCACCCAGCCCTCTTGCATCGTAAACACCGATTTCAGTGGTTTCCTCAATGTTCAGTGAATTCAGTGGAAGAGACCATTCGACTGGCCAAGGGGCTAAATTTCCAGCCAAATCTACAGAAAATGTCTCAATCTGGAATACATCACCACTGAGAGCAGAAGCTCCAGCAGGCAAATCCAAATTGACTTGGATTCGATGAGGATCACCCTGTGAGACATAAATTCGTGATCTCGCACTTCTTCCAGCGGCATCAACTTCGATGATGTGGTCCCCAGTCAAAACAGGCTGCCAAATTCCACCAGAAAGTCGCAACTGTGGCGTGAAATCTTCACCATTCACGGTCCAATTCAATTGTACATCTGTGATTGTGTTTCCATCTGCATC
>JASLKO010000184.1 GCA_030747475.1 Candidatus Thalassarchaeaceae archaeon
AGGTTCCCCAAACAAACAAGCCAAAGGTTACCAATGACCAACCATTGTGTCCAATTTGCATCGGTTCGAATATGGAATGCTGTAAGTTCAAGCCATAGCATCGATGGAATTGTAACCATGAGGAATGCCATCATTAGGCGAGCATGTCCACCAGAATCTCCTTCCCCCCATGGCCATTGAACCGTTTCAACCATTGTCGCATCCCAGCGGTAAAGGAAAAACCACCACATCATCAAGAACCCGATTGCTGAAATGAACATGCACGTTACATTGAGGGTTCGCCAAGATTCGGGGATTCCGCCCCACAATTGGTTCGGATCATCCATTTTCGCTACACCATAAACGTATGATACAAGCACCAATGTTCCCGTGATGTATAGCGCTAGGCGTAGGGTTTCACGTGTGAAATCCATGTTTATTCCTCAAGCAAGAGAAGTCCAATCCACTTCTGCTTCTTCGATTTCAACTTCGTCAACATCCATTTGAGCGAGCTGAAGTTTACCACTCAATTCATCGTTGACTGCATGCCAGTAAGAATAGGCTTCAATGACCCAAATTCCGGATTCTCGAGTTCCGTTTCCTGAACCTTTGACACCACCAAAAGGCAGGTGTGCTTCTGCACCGGTTGTCGAGTTGTTGATACCTGTCATGCCGGCTTTAATCCCCGTCTTGTAGCGATAGGCTTCAAGACGATCATTGGTGTAAATTGCACTCGATAGGCCGTAAGGGGATGCGTTTGCGAGATGTAGCGCATGATCGAAATCTTTGGCCTTGACCACGGTGATTGCGGGGCCAAATATTTCCTCATGGAAGCATTCCATATCTTCGGTTACGTTTTCGAAAACGTGTGGCCACATGTATACGCCTTCGGAAGCATCTCCAAGGAATCCACCTGGTTTGTTTTCATTGGTGATTCGACCCTTTCCAAAGATTTTTGTCGCTCCACTCGCTTCACACATTTCCAATCCCTTGAGGAAATCTTGTGCATATTTTTCTGAGAGCATCGGTCCGTAGAGAACACCATCATGTCGCAATGAATCACCAATTGCAGTCGATTCTACTTTAGCCATGAGTTTGCCCATGAATTCATCGTAAATGTCTTGGTGGATAATGAGATTTCCTAAACTTGTACAACGTTGTCCTGCGGTACCAAAACCAGCCCAATATGCACCTTCGACTGCATTATCGATATTGGCGCTTGGCATGATGACCAATGGGTTCTTGCCACCCAATTCTAGGCTGGCTGAGACCAAGTTTCGACCACAGACTTCACCGATCATTTTGCCCACTGCGGTACTGCCAGTAAACGAGATTTTGTTGACCATGCCTTTGTCCACAGCGTTGACCAAATGTTGACCTGCGCCACTGCCTTTGCCGTGAACGAGATTGATGACACCATTTGGCAGACCCGACTCGTGCATGATTCGCGCGAGTGCGAATGATAGAAGTGGCGCGTCCTGAGGTGATTTCCAAACACAGGTGTTGCCACACATAATCGCTGGAATCATCTTCCAGAATGGAACGGCAGCAGGGAAATTGCAAGCATTGATGATTCCACAAACGCCCAGTGGTCTTCGATAGGTGAACAATTCCTTGTCAGGTAATTCACTGTTGACTGTCTGGCCGTACAGACGGCGACCCTCAGATTGGAAGAAAAGACAGGTGTCAATGGCCTCTTGGACCGATCCTGCAGATTCTTTCAGTGTCTTTCCAATTTCACGTGTTTCGATGGCAACGATTGCATCTTTGTGTTCCATCAACAATCGACCCATGTTGCCAATGATTTGCCCTCGCGTGGGCGCGGGCGTAGCAGACCATTCCTCAAATGCCACTCTAGCCGCACTTAGCGCCTCATGGACATCTGCC
>JASLKO010000185.1 GCA_030747475.1 Candidatus Thalassarchaeaceae archaeon
TCAACTGCATCAAGAACCAACCTTGCAGCCTCAGGAATCGGCATCGCAAATCGAGTTACGGATTCGTCACTAATCCAAACTTCTCCACGCTCCTTGATTCCCTTGACCATGGCGGGGATCACTGAACCCCGTGAACCGAGAACGTTCCCGAACCGAACACAAGCGCAGAGCATGTCTCCAGTTGTATTTCCATCAAGGGTTAATTTCTCTGCAACATATTTCGAGGCCCCCATCGTGGATGTTGGGGACACGGCCTTGTCTGTTGAGACCATGAGCATCATTTGCACACCAGCATCCTTTGCGAGGTCCACCACATTTTGTGTACCGAGGATATTCGTTTTCACAGCTTCAATAGGGTTCTGTTCACAAATTAGAACATGTTTCAAAGCGGCTGCATGGACGACTATATCCACATCTGTTTGGAAAGCCCGGGAAAGAGATTCACGATCGCGCACATCTCCGATGATGAAAGTAATATCATCTCGCCCCACCAATTCTTGCTGGAAGTAGAAGTGTTTTGAGTCATCACGAGAAAAAATTGTGATGTGTTTAGGCTTTCGGTCCATCAATTGGCGAACCACTTCAGAGCCGATTGAACCAGTCCCACCAGTGACCAATACATGCGCACCTTCGATTTGCATACTCCCACCTTTCGACCCTAGCCGACGTTTTTGCGGCGACCCACTTCGTCAAGAACGTTCCCTTTAGGGAAAAATAGCAAGAATCCGATAAAGCGTTGACTTATTGAACAATAACAATTCGCATTCCACCATGGGATCAAAATGGGTAGCAACCCCCCTCATTGCGTTGCTACTTGTCACAAGCTTGTCCGGTTGCTTCGGTGCCGAGGAAGCAGCATCCAACACAAACGAATCCACATACCCGGAGATTTGGGACAGACACACACTCGAATGGAATACAAGCCACACCCACAGTTTCCTCCTTGAACCAGGGCCTCATTCTGTCCTTGACGTTCAAGAAGCGACCATTGAAGTTGATACAACAGGGGTATGGGAAGGTGGGCCCAATTCAGCAAATGTTCACCTGTCATACTGGCTCCCTTCAAACACCCAAGAAGGCGAAGAAGTACCTGTAATCGCAGTCATTAGCCCTTATTTTTCGTACGGTCAACCGGGTGACGAATCTTCACCAACGAATGTTGTCGGCGGAGGCCGTGGGGAATTCATTTACGATAATTTCATCCCTCATGGATACGCTTTTGCTCAGGTTGCAGTATTCGCAACAGAAGACAGCACAGGATGTTTCGACTACCGAGGAGACGGTGAAGGATTGAGCATCCACACAGCTGTAGAATGGCTTGGTCAACAAGAATGGAGTAACGGCAATGTTGCAATTTACGGCAAATCCTACGAGGGCGCAACAGCATGGGAAGCCGCAGCCCAAGGCAGCTCACATCTGAAAACCATCATTCCAATTTCAGGAACCACCGCGCTTGGACCACTCCTTTACAAGAACGGCAGTGCCGAGGCAAGAAGCCAAGTCATGCACTCCAATTATGGAGGAAGCATACTCGATTACGATGGAGACGATCTTGACAACATGTGCGCCGATGTTGTGGAAGGATTCTTAGCCGGACCAACACGCTATGGCCTTGGTGAATTGGACCCATATATGGACAATTATTACGACGAACGCAGCCACATTGACAAAGCCCTAGGGACATACAAGGGCAGCATCTATTGGGTCCAAGGGTTGCAAGATTGGAACGTAGATCCTCACCAGGTCTTCGGAGGCCCCCCGGGCGTCAATTGGTATCAAGAATACATCGACAACGGTTACGATGTCGCAGGAATGATTGGTCAATGGGAACACAACTATCCCGACCAATGGACCAAGCACAACAATCAGGATTCTGGATATGGTGGAGAGGCCATTCACAACATGACCCGTTGGGACTGGGCACAGGATCTCTTTGAGTGGTTAGAATATTATCTCAAGGACACCGGTCCTGCACCAGCACTACACACACAGATTCAGCGAAATGATGGTGAATGGAGAATCGAAGAAACATGGCCCCCACTGGATGTCGAACGCTTGTCGTTGGATATGGCCGAATGTGGGAATGACGGGGCATTCCTTGGCGGAGGTGCACCAGTGGTCGGTGGTGGCCAAGTCGTTACAGTAGAGTGCCCAGCAATGAGTGACAACGACCTCCATATCGCTGGCCTTGCCACCCTACACCTGTTGGCTGTTCCAACCTTTGATGGCGGCCAAGTATTCATCGAGATGCAAGATGCTGAAACGGGACTTCGTCTAGGTCATGCCACCATGGATATTCGATACCATGCAGGGGGTTACGATGCGCAAACAGTGGTTCCCGGCCAAGTGGTGACCATGATGATGGAATTCCAAGCCATCGACGCCATTCTTCCAGCTGGCCACGGCTTGAGATTCATCATGTCAGAACAAGGTGAAGATTACCTCGCACCCGCTTGTGGACCATCTTGCACAGTCCACGTCCTCCCTTCCTCGTCAACACTTGAAATTCCAATTATCAACAGGGATGGCAGCAACACCCTCATCACCCCACAAGTTGAATCTTGAGGCACAGGATGGGGTAGAATACACCCACTCAAATAGGGGAATCAATCGCGCCACCTCATGGGTGGGGGGGCCGGATACCGCAAGGACACATTCTACCGAATGGGACTGTTTAGCCACGATCGTCGAAGAACTGTCATCGCCCTCTCCCTCGTCGTCTTTTTCGGCCTTGGGAGCCTGATCGCAACAGGCAGTGAATTCACGGATGCTTTCGATGGCGACGAGATGGAATCCTATCAGGCCCATCACATGATTACAGAAGCATTCGCAAGCAATGACTCAGAAGGAGAGAGTGGACTTTCAGGTGGACGGGGATTCACAATCATCTTCGCACACGAAGAATGGAACGCCTCCAACCCCCAATTTGCAGAGTCAGTGAACCTCACGATTGCAGGGATATCAGATTCATCGACCATAGAATACATCCAGACGCCCTGGAATGTGGATTCTAACCTTACAGCATGGCACTATTCTGATGATGGAAGCCACATGAGAATCGAAGTTGGATTTTCAGCAGACACCGACGCAAAGGAAGCCTATCGCGATATTAAGAATGATATCAAATGTGGAGATTTGTTGTGTTGGCGAACGGGCGACGTCGCCATTGACACAACCTTCGACGACCGTATGGTTGAAGATTTGGTCAAGGCCGAAATGTTAGCTGCTCCACTGACAATCATTCTTCTCATTATAGTGTTCAGCAGTATTGTAGCCGCACTCCTACCTGTGGCCATTTCAATTCCAACTGTCATTAGCGGTGTCGGCATTATCTTCTGGCTCAGCCATCAAATGGATGTCAATAATTACGCGATGAACATTGTCAGTTTGATCGGAATTGGAGTGTCGATAGATTATTCATTATTCATCGTCAATAGATTCAGAGAAGAACTCTACAATGGGCATGACAAACGTGAAGCGCTAGCAATCACCAGTGCAACAGCAGGAAAAGCAGTATTTTTCAGCGGAATCACAGTTGTGATTGGACTAACTGGTATGCTATTCTTTGAAGGCACAGGACTACCTTCCATGGGGATTGGGGGTGCCCTTGCAGTTGCCTTGGCCGTATTCTTTTCCACAACATTCTTGATGGCTATATTGGCTATTCTAGGTGAGAACGTAAATCGCTTCAAAGTACCCTTTGGGATGAAACAAGAAACAGATGGTGAAGGACTATGGTTCAAACTTGCAGACTTTGTCATGCGCCGACCAACCCTCACCCTTATCCCAATCCTAATCATTTTGATTGGGGCGGGCACACCCTTCCTCAATGTACAATTGGGGTTAGGTGGAATCGATCTATTGGCACCAGATGAAGAGGTTCGTGTTGGCAGTGAGATACAGGAAGATGAATGGGCAGACTTCGGTGAAGCGGAGATATTCATTGTTTTTGATTTACAAGATGCAAATCGGTATAGTAACGAAACCATCGACACGTTCCATAATTTTTCATCGTCGATCGCTGAGAGATACGATGTATCATCCGTATTCAGCATATATTACCCCAGCCCCGATCTGAATGCAACAGATTTGAAGACAATCTATTCATTGCCCACATCGCAACAGCCCATTGGGATACAGGAATTGGTGAACGCCACATCAACAGAAGACACCATCATCATCCGAATCGTATACCTCCCTGAACCCGGTTCACCCGAAGCTCACACACTGGTCAAAGAAATTCGTTTGATGGAAGATGACATCCCATTCCAGGGCAAGGTAGGGGGTTGGGCAGCAATCAGTGTTGACATCATTGAGGAGGTCTACGACAAAACCCCAATCGCTGTTGCTTACATTTTATTCTGTACTGGAATCCTTGTCTTTATTCAAGTTCGCAGCGTCCTAATCCCATTGAAGGCCATGGTCATGAACATCCTCAGTCTAACCGCATCTTTTGGCATGCTTGTCTATGTATTCCAAGAGGGCCATGGCTTTGAAGATTGGATGAATTTCACGCCCCTTTCGGTCGATCCAACCACACCGGTCATCATGTTCTGCATCGTGTTTGGGCTATCGATGGATTACGAGGTTCTCATGTTAAGCCGAATTCACGAGGCTTACCTGGAAACGGGAGACAATACCGAAGCGGTCCGTCGCGGATTGCAACAAACAGGTCGCTTGATTACAGGCGCTGCTGCTGTCATGGTTGTCGTATTTGCATCGTTCGCCATCGCCACAGTTCAAATCATCAAGGCCATTGGATTGGGATTGGCCCTAGCAATCGCCATTGATGCCACACTCGTTCGAGCAATCGTTGTGCCAGCGACAATGCGCCTCATGGGTGACCTGAATTGGTGGTCTCCAAAATGGTTGGCAAAATGGTTCCCACCCCACCAACCCAATACTGTTGATGAATCAGAGTAAGAACCCACTGAGGTCATCAATTATCCTCAGACAATTCTCATCGTCTGGCGAATGCTCAAGTGCAGTTCTCGCAGCATCAAATGCCGCCATTTTGTTTCCAAGCGCCTCATGTGCACGCGCAAGGTTTGACCAAGGATGACCAGGGGCATCATATCGCTGAGAACGGGTTGCTGCAGCCAACCAAGGGATCGCTGCTGCGGGTTGTTCCATTTGCAATAGAATCGCCCCAATATCATTCCAAGGGTTGCCCAATCGTTCATCGGTTTCGATTGCTTTACGACACCAACCAAGTGCTCCCCATGAATCATCCATTTCTGATAGGGCCCAGCCTAGGAACGTTGCTGATTCAGATGTAGGTGCCAAGCGAAACGCTTCCCCCTGATGTTCGGACGCAAGTTCAAAGATTCCCATT
>JASLKO010000186.1 GCA_030747475.1 Candidatus Thalassarchaeaceae archaeon
ACTTCCAACATGCTCCATGCTCTTTCACACGTATATGTTCCTGAACTGACACTCCACTTTGTAATGTAGGCATAGGATGTACTGGTGTAGAAAGAAGTCATCCAGACCGTACCATCACCATCGCTGGTTGCATCCGTCACATAGTAGACTTGACTTGATGTGCAATTGTTGTAAGAAATGGTCGCTGTTGAAATGTGGGCCCCTGTGGCCGCATTGTATCGATTGATGGTACTCAATAGGTAGCCACCATAAGATCCGACTGAGTTGTATCGGATGACGTGAATTTCGTTGCCTTGTTTGACAACTGGACCCATGTAATTCCAAGTTCCAGAACTCAGAGCCTTGGTACTGGTATCACTCATTCCGATGTACCCTGCATCTGAACTGGAGAAGAATTCGCCCGTTGTGTTCATGCTTCCACCGGTGGAAGACGATGCATCGTTTGTGTTGTCCATTTCCCAATATGTGGTCGTTGAAGTTGGATTCAATTGAATTTCATTATTGTCAACATTGACATTTTGTTTGTAACCATAGTACCATCCATTTTGGTTGAGATACCATCCCTGTTGACTGGACCCGGTTTGTCCTTGTCCACCAAAATCAGCATTTGTGGTTCGGTTCATCCATGTTGAGGTTGAGGCAGACCCTTCGACCTCAAATTCAACGCTCTCAACATTGGCGCCATAAGGCAATGTTACACCAGGTGTCCCAACGTCACCACTTTGACTGAAAACATGTGTAAATGTGGTCGTACCATCAGAATATTGGGTTTCAGTGACCGCGGAAGCCAATGGCAATGCGGATGAAAATAGGAAGAGCGAGAGAATGAAAATGGCCATTTTTTTCATGATGATTCCGTTCCGGCCGACCTGTCGGCTATGCCGACATCCGGCGCCTTTGGATTTGAATCTATTCCGGGCCCGATAGGGCCCGTTTGAGGCGAACACTCAACAGTGCCAAGAGTTTCGCCGAGTGCAGTCAGAAGTAATTCTAGGCTGGTGTCAAGAGATGTTGGGTAAAATGTTAGCACCGTTCAAACGTTGGTGGGAAAGCCAGAGAGACCGTCATTTGTTCATTTTGGGCACCATTTCGTTCATCTCTTTTGCAGTGGTCATGTGGTCGATTATCTTCTTCTTCTTCCTCGACGGGGCTCAAGTCCAAGATTTGGAACATCTGCGCAACCCAACATGGGCTGGATTGTTTGTCGGATTTACTGTGCTCATTTTTGTCGGTCCTGAATTCATCCATTACCATGGGCAGTGGAGCTTTTTGATGGAGATTCTCAACTCGACATCACGTGCAGAAATGGGTCGTCAGCGCAAAGAGGCAGAGGAAGCCGCAACATTGCTTGGTTCCGTATGGAGTGCGCGCCTGAAAGCCCACTATATCGAATATGGATTGGCCAAGGGGCGCTCTACACCTACAAAAGCCGAAGATAGTGTACCCGAAGACATTCTCATCAATTGGTGGGCCACAGAAGATTCACGCCTCTCACGTATGTTGAATTTGAACTTCCTTCGAGAGAGATGGTTCAACCGATCTCTTGCCTTCACCAGCGTCAGCGGATTTCTGTTACAAATTTACAACATGATTTTGGGTCTTGCCAAATCGGAGAATGACACGCGAGAAAACACGCTTCATCTGTGGGAATATCTCAACGGCATGTCTCCAGGTTCGTATGCAGCGCCATACTTTGATGACGTCTCAGGTTGGTTGTTCTTACTGATTACAGCCGCTTTGGCTTGGTCTTCATACCCCGCCTCTGGAGAGCGTCCAGTACCCGAGGTCCCAGAACCAGATGAAGAGGAGTGAAGCCCATGGGCGAGGCTTGGAGCTGGATACGCGAAGCCTTGCTTGCTGGTGGCCTCATTGCAACATTGATTGCCGTTCTCGTATTGATGACTGGCTCATGGCCACCGATGGTGGTCATCGAATCCAATTCAATGCAACATGATGCCGATGGAGAAGTCGGTTCGATAGATGCGGGTGATTTGGTTCTCGTCATGTCTCATGAACGCAAAGAAGTCGTGACTTTTGTGGAAGCTGTCGAAGAAGGTGGACCATACGAGGGGTATGAGAGTCAAGGGATGCCAGGAGATGTCATCATCTATCGCAAAAATGGAGGGGAGATGACGCCCGTCATTCACCGCGCTGTTTTGCGTGCAGTAGCGGATGAAACCACATCGCCAAACCGTACAGCAGAAGATCCATGCAGCACAAATGAAGGCAGTTGGGATCCGATCACAGTCGATACTGATGGACAAGCGGGAACGTGTATCCTCACATGGCGGGTGCCGGGAACCAACGTTGTCAACGTCACATCCATTTCACTAGAATTGCCTTATGCCTGTGGTGGTGGACAAAACATGTCGATTAGCAATTGGGATCCAGGTCATGCAGGGTACTTGACCACGGGCGACAATTTGGCCACAAACGGTTGCCGTGTCGATCAAATTCAAACCAATAATTACCCGCACTGGGCTGGACTTTTCGATGA
>JASLKO010000187.1 GCA_030747475.1 Candidatus Thalassarchaeaceae archaeon
ACATCATTTGATGGGTTCCCGTATTGCCCGATGAATCTGTAGCATTGACAACCAATACGTGCCTCCCTGTGAGCAAATCAGGCAAAGTAAAAGAGGCAACATCGGCCCATGAATTGCCGATATCTAGTGAATTTCCATTCAACTCAATCTCCCAAGTCAATTGTTCGATTGCATCAATGTCATCCCATGATTCTTGCAGACTCACATCAATATTTGACCCGCCTTCAATTGGATAATTTAGCTCGCCGTAGTAATTGCCATCAACACTGAGAGCGGGGCGAGGATTTGGATCATTTCTATCGGTGACCGTTACATCCCATGTCTGTACCATTGTATTGCCTGCAGCATCAATCAATTCGAGTTGTAAACTGTATACCGTCAATGGTTTTGCTTGATGACGATCCTCTATACTCAGATGTTGTCCATTGGTGTGTTCTGCTTGAATAAAGATATCATTCCAAGCATGATTTCCGATTCCCAATTGAATCCAACCACTGCTTTTGTTACTACTCCACCGAATGTCCACAGGTGGCGCAGAATCGTCTCCGGCTTGAACGGCGCCAGAAAGAACTGCTCCGGAAGGAATAGAGATGCTTTGATCCCCAATTGTGACGTTGACTGGCAATGCATCATCAGGGTGTAAATATTGCATTAGAATGGTACCAGTTGGCTGGATGCCATCGATGTAAACATCCATCGAATAATTTGACATCAATCCCTGCGGGTCAGTGCATTCTAGTGTCAAATTCAACCAAGTACTTGGTACCAAATTGAGGAACATTGAATCGATTGTCATGTTATCGGATTGCGAATCGATTAACGTTACATTTCCTTCGCGGAGAATGAACCGGTTTTCAGGTTCAACGATTGATGAATCCGTACAATCGGATTCGAATGTCGTGTGTTGACCAAAGGGCAACCAAGGCAATTCTCGATTTTCAGCGTGGAATGATGCAACAGGTGCTGAATTTGTGCCCAATGCAATCGTAACATTGCCGGTGACACCAATTGAACCTCGGTCGATGACAAAATCATCTGGCAATCCTGAGATATGTTCTGATTGAGGGGAATAACGAATTTCGTGTGGAGCTGGGAGCGTTATACGTAAATCGGTATGATCCGATAATGACCCAGTCATCGGCACCCAAATCAATCGTGTTGAGCGACCGTCGCCTTGACCGGTCAAATTTGCTTGTGATGTCCAACCCCAAGTCTGATTGTCAGTGTAGGCCACAATATCTGCATCACCGATCATGTCGACTCTGTCATAGGCACAACAATCGAGGTTCGTATTGTTTGTAATCCATTGTAAAAACAGATTAGAATCACCACTAAATTCACTGGCAATTTGATGTTGAACACCAAGATGTGCGTCGTCTAAATCTGGATGCCCAAGGGCATTGGGTATCGAGATGGAAGACGACCAAGTCGCATTCAATTGTGTAGATTGTGCAATCGGCCCGGAGATGTTCAAATGCGCTGAACCGGTGATTTCTAGGGGGGTCTCAATCGTCTGATTCAGAAATGATGTCGCATTGAAGTCTGCATCAAAATTCAAAATATTAGACTGCGGTATTCCATCGATGAGTCGTACCATTGTCCAATTGCCTTCAGGGAGATGCAAATCGAGAGGCTGATCCGGATTTACCGAAGTCAAGTTCCCTGCATCATCCCAAAGCAAAACAGGACCTGGTGCCTGGTCGCTCCAAAGGTGAATGGTCTCTCCTTCTGCACCGACAAGCGGCAAAGGTGAGATGAATAGAATCGCGACGATGAGGACCGCCTTTCGCATTCAAACACCTCATAGACGGGTCCCATCATCAAAGATGATGGTTGAACCTGATGAATCCATGGTCAGGGGGAGAACTTTGTGCGTATGTTCCATTTTTGAACCCATTTCTTTTGTCCCCTGGAATAGGAAAAATCCACCACCACCTGCACCCAATAATTTGCCACCGGTGGCCCCTAGACTCATGCCATTGGAGTATATTTCATCAAGTGCTTCGCCTGTAATTCCATCCACTAAATTGCGTTTGATTTGCCATGAGGCATCAAGCAGTTTTCCAACCGCTGAGTGGTCGCCATTTTCCAAGGCATTTCGAACATCAACGGCCTGTTGACGGAGCGCATCCAAATCGGCTCGCTTCTTGTCGGTAGATGCTGATTGTTTGGCTAGAATATCACTCGCTTTTCGTGTAATTCCAGTATAGACTAGGAAATAATTTGTTTCCAATGCGCTGGAATCAATTTCGATTGGGGTGACAATGACTGAATCATCTGCGAGGAAGGAGATTTGGTTTGAACCTCCAAAAGCTGCAGCATACTGATCTTGACGGCCTATCGGTTGACCGAGGATATCGATTTCAATTCGACAGGCTTCTTCCGCCAATTGTGCCGCATCGGGTGTTCGTCCGGCATAAGTGTGCAGCGCATTTAGCACACCGACCGTTAAAGCAGAGGATGAACCAAGACCTGTTCCACGAGAAGGAATGTCGGCAATCGTGGTAATTTCGACACTATGAGTGACTCCGGTCAATCGCATCGCTTCTCGAACCAATTCGTGCTCTAAATCCTCAAAGTCATCGACGATTTCCGTCTTTGAATAGCCGACTCGGACGCTGTTGTCGAATCTTTTGTTGACGGTGACATGGATGTGTTTGGCCAGTGCTATTGAGGTAACCAATCCCCCATTTTCACTGGTTTCATAGTAAGCAGGAAGATCGGTTCCACCTCCACAAAACGAGACGCGAACCGGGGTCCGACTGATTATCATCAATTCGCGGACCCACCAATCCCCCTTCAAGCCCTCGGCTCCGATTCCTTAGGAATCGACCTCATTCGTGGACCCCAATGAATAAGGTCGTGTGTCGACCGAGGGGTTCCGGCGGGCAGGATGGACGACGACCTCATCACAATGGACGACCTGACAAATGAAGAGATTATTGCACTACTGGATGATGCTGAAAGATTGCTACCAGTGGCACAGGGAGATGAGTTTCTTCCGTTGCTTCAGGGCAAGTTGCTAGCGAACATGTTCTTTGAACCAAGTACACGAACTCGAATGTCATTTGAGACCGCAATGAAGCGATTGGGTGGAGATGTTGTCAATCTAGGCGATGTGAATTCATCCTCTGCCGTCAAAGGTGAAACACTGTACGATACAATGCGTATGGTCGATGGATACTGTGACATCGCTGCGTTGCGTCACCCTCGCCAGGGAGCAGCCCAGTATGCTGCCGATGCTTGCGCAATCCCAATCATGAATGGTGGAGATGGTGCTGGCCACCATCCAACCCAAACTCTGCTAGACCTGTTCACCATTCGACAAGCACACGGTCGTCTCGATGGTCTAACTGTGGCTTTGGTCGGCGACTTACGGTATGGTCGAACGGTTCACAGCCTATCCCATGCGTTGGCGCGATTCGATTGTAACCTAATTTTTATCTCACCTGCTCAACTTTCGATGCCAGATGAAATTGTGGCTGATTTGATCGAAGAAGGGGCCAATATTACACAGACTGAAGATTTGTATGGCGCAATTCCTGATGCAGATGTCATCTACATGACTCGAATTCAAAAGGAGCGGTTCCCTGATGAGGACGAGTATACAAAAGTGGCTGGAATCTACAAACTAACCGCTGCTGATTTGGCCGGAGCAAAGGGGGAAATGATTGTCATGCATCCTTTACCAAGAGTCAACGAAGTATCACCAGATGTTGATGCAACTCGGCATGCTCGCTATTTCGAACAAGCCTTCAATGGCGTCGTGGCCAGGATGGCCCTCATGTGTCGTTTACTGGACGTAGCCGTACCTGGAGGTGAGGCCTGATGTCCACTGGCGAAATGCGACGTGTTACAGCGATTAACAATGGAACGGTCATTGACCATGTGCCCGCTGGGTCAGCCCTTGCTGTCATTCGCATGTTGGGGATTTCTGAAGACCGGGCATCACCGATTAGTCTGGTCATGAATGTCCCCTCATCCAAGTTTGGAAGAAAGGACATCATCAAGGTTGAAGACCGCGAATTGACACAGGATGAACTCGATCGATTGGCATTGATTGCACCCAAAGCCAGTGTTGCGATAATTCGATCTTACTCCGTTGCAGAAAAACGTGAAGTGAGCATTGGCAGTGAACTGGTGAACATTGCACGTTGCACCTTTTCGAATTGTATTACAATCAATCCCCGTGAACCACAAGATCACAGGTTGAAAGTTGTCAAAGCTGACCCACTGCAATTGCGCTGTCGCTATTGTGGTCGTCCACAAGAGATGGAAGAACTCATCGAGAATTTACTCTGATCAAGTTACACTTCAGCAAGCCAAGCACGGAATGTGCACGCTTGACAAACCGTTTGACTAGATGGTGAACCACACTCTTCACACTCTGTTGCCCCACCGGGTTTCCAAGATTCAGGTGGGTTGTCGGTGGAAAACCAGAGTTCTCGTATCGCATCCATTGAATGTACTAAGCCATGCATCGTGCCGGGATTTTCAGATTCCATTTCAGCGAGGTGGGCACGGTGTTTTTGCCGCAACGCGCCAGGTGCATGTGGACAATCATCGTGATGAATGGGTAATTTCGCCCCAATTGCATAAGCGTGAATCTCACGTTCAGGTATCCATCTCAAAGGAACAACCCGAGGAGCAAGTCCATCTAATGGCATTGAGGTATGCGGGGCTAAGCGGACGATTCTCTCCATCTCCCCCTTTCCTAAATTCATCAATACTGATTGTGCTGTATCATCGAGGTTGTGGCCCAAAGCCATCCATCGGGCGCCGACCCTTTCAGCGAGAGCGTTCAGACCTTGTCTTCGAAATACCCCACAGTATGAACATGGCTTCATGCCTCGAGCTGCTTTGTGATTCTCTGCCATCAATGGCATTGATTTCACTACTGCATCCATTCGCTCATAACCTAAATCTGGATAGGCAATTGTTTCAAAGCGTAAATTGTGTGACTCTGCCAATTCTCGCGCACATTCCATCGATGGAGAGCGATAACCATCGATTCCTTCATCGACGCAACCACACACCAATTCAACATCGCGCCGTGACCCAATAATACGAATCAGCATGTCTAGCAATACTGCTGAATCTTTTCCACCCGAAATACAAACAAGAACTACGGAAGGATTGCCACTTTCATCTCGGGCGTCAGATGGAAGATTGAGTTGATTGCGCAGTGTTTTCGAAACACGCTTGCGAATCGATTTTGCAAGGTGGGATTGACACAGATGTTGGCCACTGTAAATCTGGTGAATCACCGCAGGATGACTGCAACGACTGCAAGATTGCACGTCCAGTGAGACCGACACGAGACTGGGAAGAGGTTTATGTCTTCAAATCGACCGTTGAAATATAGATAAATTATCAATTTAAAAATGAATTTTCTAATTGGAAAATTTGAATTTAGAATATATGCATTTTTTCAGAAAGACCGGGGCAAGAAAATGATGAGAAAAACAACTCATAATGGGGAAAAAACGCATTTTCCAGTTGGCGAATTAAATTCACAGGTGAAACGGCCCCCTAAGGGGCCGGCGTGGGGCAAGTTCTTGAAGTCGTATTGAACCTCGATGTGTTTTGAGGACAACTATGTTGAAACGTTTGCTCACAAATCTCGATGATGTCGAGGCCTGTCTCCAGTCAGGAGAAGGAGATGTAATCGGTGGGGACGGTGAAGGAAATATCGCCATCTTCCACCAGGCCATGAAAATGGCAACCAATCTCCAAATTGGCCCTGTTGAAGAGATTTGGTTTGAAGGTGAATCAACATTGGTCGCATCCACGATTCGAGGTGGTTCATGTCTTTGGCTGGCAAGTGATTCGCTGCCAGTTGGTCGATTGAGTCATGAGGCGCGATCACTAAGACCTGTTATCGAAGATTTAATCGAGGTGTAAAAATGTTTAACCTACCCCCTGGAATTGCTGTAGATCCGGAAACTGATTTGAGTGTCGGACAAAATCAAATGCCCTTTGAAACCGGTGCAATATCACATTACAAACCACGAGCGAAGACTGCTTGTGCACATCGTTTGGTCTATGGTGGACGGGTTGTTGGTTGGTTGGCTGAATCCGAAGCAAAACAAACTTTCGTGACCGGTGAGGCCGCAAAGAACCGATTGTTGGAATTGTCAGATTCACATGATCTCAGCGCCCGTGGAATTGGTTGGACTGCTGAACAATTTACAGAAGTGGCACGGCGGATTCCAGAGGCGTTCTCCGACCCATCAGATGTCGCTTCTCTTCTCGCACAAGGGGCTGCAGCTTTGCCCATTGAAACGACCGACCTCGCCTTATTGGTCGATAAATTGACCGAATCGGAAGAAGTGGTTGGAGCCTTAGCCTTTGAAGATGGAGTGGTCATCCATTCCAGTGGAGATTTACCCTCAACAGCAGATGACTTGGCCACACTCGGTCACGAACATTTGAGTGGGTTGGCATCTAAATTTGCGCAGAGTGAGTCACTATCAGCAAACCTTCGCTTAGAAGATGGACAACTAATGCTCACAGAAGCTGGACAGGCCTCACTCGCCATTTGGTGCAAACATGGAGCAGATGCACATGCTGCTCTATCCAATGCTGCAAGTCTAGTCGGGACCATTGATGGTGGTGAAACGGTTGACAATGATGAATTGCCTGAGGGCTTCATCACAAAGGAGTCAAAATCAGGTGTTGACCAATTGATTTCTCATCTGCGTGCTGCTCATGAAGATCGTCTCACAGGATACTTACAATCTGTTTCTGAATCTTCGGAACCCATTTCGATCATGCTTGTCGATGGTGTTCCAGTTGGTCTACGAGAGGCAGAAAGCGCATCATTGGGAGATGCTGTACACACGATGACGACTTCTTCGAGCCGACTTCTTTCACATCGGTTAGAACGCAGAGCGCGATTGAGTCTTGTGGGTTCGACCGTGGATGATTACTCTCTTGCACACCTCACAGATGCCATCGCTGATTGTAGAACTCGTTCTGATGATCGCAAGCGTTTGATTTCTGGGCGTCTAGATGCTCTATTTGGATTCGATTTAGGTTTGGAAGGAATGGAATCAGGTCGTTCGACTTGGAAGATGTTGGAAAGTGGCGGTGCAATTGCCAAACTAATGCCTGTATCCAGTTCAAAAGTATTGACGCCAGCAGGTGGTGAAATCAAGAAGAGGATGGAACAGCTTGAGCATGCCCAAATTTCACTTGAACGTGAAAAGGGTCGACTAGAACGCGAATTATCAGATGCTCGTTCATCTCGAGATGAAGCACGAGAAATGATGCATGATTTGGAATCATCACTCAGCGAGGCGCGAGATGAAAGAAGTGGACTCCACAGAGAATTGGATGATATGTCTGCAAAAGTTCGCGCGGCTGAATCCGATACAGATGAGGCAAGTTCCCTGTCCAGTCGTTTGTCAAAACGTGTGGCTGAATTAGAACACATGATTGAGAAACGCGCTGAAGAATTGGCTAGCGCCTTAGGTGAATTTGATTCAAGAGAGGCGTTGCTTACCGACCTTCGTGAATTGTCAACACAAGAAGCCACAACGAAATCTGAGCTCAGTGCTTCTGAAACACGACTTGATGAAGTTCGTAAATCACTTGATCATGACGAGCGTTTGCAGCGTGTTTTGACTGAACAGGTCAATGCGCAGAGAGACCGACACCGTACCGGCCAGGGTGAAATTGATGAAATAGAGCGCCGAATCGAAAATCAACGTGCTGAACTTGTGGAGCTAGAGGCTGAAGCCCATGCACACCGTCGATTGATGGAAGAAGAACGAGGGAGAATCCTTGACTCAGAGCGTAAATCAACCATTATGCAATCTGAATTGCGTGAAATGATGGAGGAACGTCGATTGCTTCTCAGAGAACTTGGTGACTTAGATGCCCGAAAGGCACAATCCGAAACTGAATTGAGAATGTTGCTTGAACAAGCGGAAGACATTCAAGAAGCCCATGAAATGGCATTGCTTGATTTGCAGGAAGCTGATCGAATTCGCGCACGTTTGGCTGAAGAACCACTAGCACAAGCATTGCTCGGGGACGAACGCGGTCTGTCGAGTCTTGAACCTGTGCTCGATCGCATGGCCAATGCCAGAAGTCGAGGGTACAGTATTGTTCTACTCGACCGTGCTGTAGAACGTGCATTGGCGATTATACAGCACAGTGTGGATGAAGTATCCAAAACACCACGCCACCTACTTTCACTTGAAGTGATGGACCTCTTGGAGAGGCAAGCGCCAGAAACAGCATCAACTGTGCGGGGTCTGACACGCTGGTCGGTTCAATCTCGTCTTGAACACCAACTTGGAGAAACTGTTCAACATGTGGTCATTGACCTTGAGGGATTGTTGGAAGAATATGAAAAATCAGTTACGATGCTAGCACAATTACAAGACGTGCTTAGAGGATTGGTTGATTTAGGCCTGCCATCTGATGATGTAAAACCACTAGAAAGGTTCAGCCACATGCCAGAAGCACTTCCCTACATCTCTATGGAGGCACGACGCCTAATCCAGCGGTCATTGGATGAAATCTACCTAGATGCCGATCGCCGAACTGCTGGTGATGCTGTCGGTTTGGCTGAAACTGTTGAGGTATTGGAATCTCTTCTGCGAAGACTCGATGTCGCAGGACTCACAGGTGAAGACCCAACTGGAACATTGTGGACATTCCAGCGTACGGGAAGTCTACCTTTCGAAGTGGATGGATTGGCTCGACATGAAAGACCTGAGATCAACAATGAAGCTGTTCGTCATATGAATCCAGTCGAAGATGTCACTGAAATGACAACATCAACTCCTGAAGTGGTTGCACCTAGTGCCCCCGCAGCGGCACCAACACCTGAAGCGAGTTCTGCACCTGCATCAAATTCAACTTGGCAGCCAATTGAAGAAGCAGCGGAAACTGATGGAGTTGATATTTCCACTCGCATCTCTGCTGGCTTGACACCTGCTGATATCCCTGGGAATGCAGATGAAGCCGCCATCATGGCAAACATCGATGTTGCACTATCCGAGGTAGATTCAGCAGCTGATGTACGCGATTCAACAGAGAATGGGGTTCCCCCTCCCGCTGATCCAGCACAAAGAGATGCGCTAGATGATCTTGAACGTGAATTGTCTGACCTCGACATGTAGGTGTGGAAATGAGTGATCAAGAGGGAACAACAACCCTCATTGGAAGAACTGAGGAACATGGTAGAAGATACCCCCATTTCGTTGAGAAAATTGGCCTATTGATTGCGATTGCCGGAGCAATCTATGTTGGAAGGTGGATTTGGATTGAATCCAATTGGGATTCAATGATTTTGTGGCCAACAATCCTCTGTGGATTGCCATTGGCCACAGTACTAACTGCAGAACTGTTCGGTAGAATCATCCAAAAAATACACCATGATGAATAATTCAAGAATTTGAATTTTCATTTCGGTTGAGGGCAGATTCAATCAGACCTGATACCCTTTGCCATGGCACAATAAATCGTAGACCTGCAACAAATGTGATGAATAACATCGCTGAAATGACCTTGCCATATGTCAAACGTAATTCCAAGGATTCCCTAACCTGGCCACTCCATTGACCAGAACCCGCCCAGCCAACTACATCGATAATCAAATCATCAAACTTGAGCGCCAGCATGGTTACGAATCCCACCGCAAAGATGACCACCACTGTGTGCTGCATATGTGTGTTGAGAATGCTTTGGAATTGACCAACGTATTCTGGATCTTTCTTACAGGATTCGGGTAGTCTGAATGCATACTCCAGGAAACGGATTGTTGCATGTGCAGTTTCAGAATAGACCATGAAGAGAATTGCAACCAACAATAAATTCCAAACATCGCCAGAAATCAATCCCCCTAAAGTATCCGATTCTCCGATTTGAGTTGGAAGTGGATTTAGACCAGGAGTGTGTGGATTCGCTTCACTGGCCAATTGACTAACGACACCTTCGTATGATAGTAAAGCGTAGAGGCCAAGGAAAATGAGCATGTAAGCCATCGACCAATTGACCATTCGTTTTGAAAGTCCCCAAATGCCCATCAATCCAAACAAAACTGGGGCCAAATAAAACAACATCACGAGAACTTGGATATACACAGATAATGGCCAAACCAAATGGTTTGCATGATTCATTGAGTCATCAGAGTGCCCAAATGGCAGATACAAGTCGAAATCCACAATCATTCCGAATACCCACGTGAGGAGGAATAATCCGGCCAAGAATAGAATCATTCCACCCAAGAGCCCCAATGTAATCTTGCGGCGACGGGCAGGTGGTTGGAAATTCAAAGCAACCCAAGCGGCTGCGATGGCCATTGTCAGTAGAATTGGAATGAAGAAGCGACCATCACCTTGGTTGCCCTGTCCTGTCATCCATTCAGGTAGGGGCAATCCATCCACACTTCCACTATCTGCCAAACTAATCTCAATTTGAGTCAATGTGAGAGTATGATCTAAAGCAGGGCACCACGAACCACTTGCAACGTAATCCGGATGACAATAGCCGAACACTCTGGTCATCGTAAGGAATAGCCAAATCAGGGCAAGGCTAGCAACCAATTGTAAACAAACAACACGCCATTCCTTGCGTAAGGTTCGCAAATGTAGGCTGGTGAGCCCTTCTTCCTGTTGTGCAACATCATCAGCCATTCATTCACCTCCTTACATTTTCACCTGCAACAATGCTTGACTCAATTCGACATCGGGCATCCAATCGATGACACGTGCCCCATAACCCGCAACCGCAGACAATCGGTTTTGGCGTTCAAGCTTCATGACCTCATACGACATTCTTGGAATTCGACTCACGAGGCGCTCGTAATCAATGCTAGATGGACTGAGGATGACCACTTCGTGGCCACGACCCGCTAGGTCGCGAATTGCGTGTGGAACTGTACCGTCTCCCTCTAAGCTTGAAATGACGAAGACCGGGCTACCCCGACTGAATCGAGGTGCGAGAGAATTGGTGACTGCTTGCAAGGGCATGTCTCCCTTTGGTGCGACACCTGCAAGGCTAGATAGGACCTTGAAATACTGCTTGTCGCCACCATCTGCAGGCAAATATGACAATGTGTCATCATAGACTGCAAGAGCAACAGAATCACGTCTCTGAATGAAGTATGAGGCTAGACTGGCTGCTGCAACCGTGCCCATTTCAAGTGGATTTTTCAGTACAGTACCAATTCGACTGATGTCTCGAGAATCCAATAAAATGAACACATCTGTTACCGCATCTCGGCATTTCTCATTGACCATCATGATGCCTGTTCGAGCAAATGCTTTCCAATTGATAATCTTGAATGGGTCACCTGGTACGTATTCTCTCAATGAATAGAATTCTGAACCTGGCCCTGGTGTCCGAAGTGTCATCGCACCCGTGTACATCTTTGGAGTGCGACTTCGAATCATTGCTTCTTCAATTTCACGAACTTGTGGGAATACAATGAGTCCAGATCGGTGATCGATGTACATCTCTTGACTGAATAGATTGAACGTGTTTCGATAACGGATGGAGACCGGTCCAAATGAATAGTGTCCTCGTAGAGGACAGCGCAGAACATAGCGAATCCGTGTCGTTTCACCAGGACCGAGGTTTACACGCATGTAATTCAAACCGCTTCGAAGTTTCATTTCGTGTGGAACGTTGTCGAATACTTCGAGTTGCTGTGTTCGACGGAATGAGCTATTGGTAATCGCCAATTCAACATACAAATCATCTCCTTTGTACAAATTATCAGCAGACAGTGTGCGAACAACTTCTAGGTTCCCATGGCCAGAAACCCATGAATTGATGGCCAAGAATGCAATGAACATGAGTCCAAGAATCATCAATTGGAAATTGGCGATCATCATCCCAATCAATACGAGAGAAATACCCGACGTTAGGAACAGTGCTGCCTTCCTTGTCCACATCTTACCTCACCTCGCTACTTGCGCCCCCACATTTTGACGCGCTTGACAACTGCAACGAGTTGCTCAAGACTGTAATTTCGATCCTCAAAGACGAATTTAATCAGCACGGGGTCGGCAATCATCTTCTGCAATTCACGTGCAGGCAAGGCATCGAACTCATCTCTTGTCAATGAATTGAGGTTCCTCACCCTCGAAAGTAAAACCTGCTTCACCTTATTCGCCCGGCCATAGTAACCATACCGCCTTGCATCACCAAATCCGTAGTAGATGATACTGAAAACGTGACGCCATGGTTCTGGATCTACCTTCTTGATAATCACAGCCTCAAAGGCCACGAACAGTGCTAGGAATAGGAAGAGCATGGCCATCCAATCATTTGTGAAATAAACAAGGATGTAGTAAATCAGATTGTATGTGTCGCCCATTGCGTTGCTTTGTTGATGGCGACTTTCATCAAAAATGACTTGCTTGCCTGACGCTGATGTACCATTGTCATCCGCTGTATGCATCAACAATGATTCTGCAATGATGTCTAGAATCCATCTACGGTTGTCATTTTCAGGCATGAGTTTGCCATTCAGTGACCCATATGTTTCATCATTGGTTTCCTCCCAATCATAAATCGCATTCATGAGGACAGAACCATCACTTACGAAAATCGCTCGGCCCATTGGTGCACCCGGTTGCTCATCGCAATCGCGCTTTTCACAGACCTTGATGGCCATCGTGAATGGACCCTGTTCATCGCTTTCGACGCCGCCTCCTTCAAATCCAACGTCACCTTGTCCGTCATCATTTGTGTCAAGATAGGAATCTTGACTGGAGCGACCCCAGGCATATGCGCTGTCCGATGTATCTTCAGACGCATCTTTGTCAAAGGCTGAAGGTGTATTCAGTAGAACATTGTAATTGGTACTGAAATTCCAAAAGATCTCTCCATCGGACCTGGATTCAAGATGATGTGCACAGAGACCTGCTTCAGTGATGGTTGGTACTGTACCATCATCCCCTCCTGGCAATCTGTCCAATCGGTCAATGACACCATCTCCATCTGAATCATCGAGACACGGGTGGCTTTGGGATTCATCATTGCCTGAGTAGTTGTATGGATTGGATGAGTTCATCCAAATGTAGTTGTAATCTAAACCTCGAGCCCATGCTTCTTCATCGTAGAGTTGGTGTCCGCTATATCCCAAACCGAATTGTTCTGCGAGGCCCGATGAATATCCAAAGTCATCCATCACAATCAATGTGCCACCTGAGGCAACATACTGCATGATTGCCTCGATTTCAGTTGTGGTATAACCTTCAGATTCTCTTAACTTAATCACATCTGCATCGGCTGTGAATCTCGGCAACGAAATCGTATCTTGTTCAACACCAGTAACCACAAATGCAGTGTTTTCAGGATTCTCAATTTCGCCGAGTAATACTGGGCTAGAAATCATACTCGTGGTATCCACACCCATGCCTTTGAGATCTGCTCGGAAGGCAGAGAGATCATCCCAATCGTCATCATAGGCTGAAAGTTGAGGGTCGCTTGGAACAAGATATGAACCCACGATACTGTACAGTAACAAAGCCAGTACTGCATAGAACGCAAACATCAATCCAGTTCGCCGAGTATTACGCGATTGTAGGAAGGAGTTAAGGTCCCAAGAACCGATTCTCATTTCACGACCTCCCCCACATCCGTAGGATGTGTACCCCCGAGACGCCTAACCTAGACTTAAGACGGTTTGGGGGTCATGGGAGGGTCAGTATCTAGCCAGAAATGACCTCAACGAGTGAGGTGAATGTCCTCATCGATAGATGCTACTTCCTCTGTTGGAACAACCAAATGATCACCAAAAGTGGACCATGGCAACAGATTTGCATCTAAACCCGCATCCAATTCTAGAAGCAAACCCAAAACATCA
>JASLKO010000188.1 GCA_030747475.1 Candidatus Thalassarchaeaceae archaeon
CGGTATCGACTCGCCCGCAAGTCTCTTTCCAATACATTGCGATTGTATTCCTCGCCCATGGTTCGGACCATGATGTCAATTGGCCAATCATAGCGTCGATAAAGCGAGAGAATTTCCGCTTGACTTTCTGCGGTTGAAACCAATAGTGTATTTTCAGGGTCCTCAGCAACAGATGAGAATTGCTTTGCAAACAAATCCATTCCTGCACCTTGATTTCCGATGGCAAGCAAAGTGAATCCCCTGGGGATGCTACCTTCATTCAGGGGACTACCTGTGAGAATCGTATCGAATTTGGCAGCACCAATACTGGCCATGTCGCCATAGAACTCTTCGTCATCTGGATTAAATTTAACAGTGGTTACCAAATTTTCACCCCTTAATGAATTACGACCTGCCCACGATCAATTAGGTCCGTACAATACAGATCTAGATTTGCCAACACACCCGGTGGTGTTTGGTCGGGGACATTGATAATTGCAGTCAGAACTTCTCTCGCGCGGAATGTGTTGATGAACGTGTGAAGATATTCTGCCAACATCCTCTTTTCATTGTAGATTGATAGTGCATTTACTGAATCAAGCATGACAAAGTTTCCAGTTTCAGTATATTCACTCAAGTGGTACAGTGTCTGTAACATGATTGACTCAAGCATGATTGGACTGTCAACAAAACGGACATTTGGGTAAGGGACTTCGGTTCCACCAATGAATCCACTGGATACAGTGTCGATGAATTGGATTCCACTTGGGTCGATGCCTATTCGTTCAAGACTCTGAATGATTTCTGCGGCACTTCTAGAGGCACAAATGTAGACGCCCCGCATCCCGAATCCTTGAATCAATGGTTGTAGAATTGAAGCGATGATAAGTTCTGAATTGCTTGTGCCCACGCGAACCTGAATCGCGGATGCAGGGGTGGCTTCCTCAGCCAATTGTTGGGCGATGCCAACATCCAATTCAATCATTGACAGCACCCCACTTCAGCATCGGAGTCAGCATGACACCTTTTGGTGTCAATTCGAGGGCATATTTCGCGCGTGCATGGGATGTTCCACGCATTTTGACAACTTGCACGAATCGGAGAAGGTGCCCCATTCTTCCAACGTCACCAAGGACAATGATTCCATCCAGAATGGCTTCTTCCACACCAAAAGATGACCAGTATGCTTTCGCACCAGACGAGGTGATTTCCGAGACCAGCAATGCAGTGCACCCTAGTGTCGCAAGGGCCTTTCCTAGTTTGAAGAGGAAATCGCGAATGAGTTGTTCACTTGGAATCTTGTAACAGAGCGTGGTTACTGAATCAATGACCAATCGTGTCACTCCAATTGTATTCACAATGTCTGTAATCGACTTGACCATCGCATCGATATCGGACAGTTCGAATGTTGATTTTGTCATGCCTAGCCATGAGAACAAGACATCCATGTCAAACACGTTGATCAGACCTTGGTCAACCAATTGCATATCAAAGAAATCGAACTGACGAATGTTTTCTAGAAGTTTGACAGAAGGTTCGGTGGCCGAAAAATGGGCGCAAGCTTCACCATTGGCTGCACCATTTACCAAGAATTCCATGCACATTGTGGTCTTTCCAGAACCACAGGTTCCTGCGACTAGAACCGTTGAACCGTAAGGGATTCCTCCCCGAAGGATTTCATCCAAACCAGTGATTCCAGTGACACATCTGTCACGCTCGTACTGGGGTGCGGGCATCATGGGAACAAAGCGCGATTCAACAGGCCGTAGATAAGCCGATTGACTGTGCCGTTCCTAAAAGCACCAACAATGAGGGTTTTCACCAACCGGGGGTGCCAATATTGGTTGCTGTCCAATTCGTAGGGCTACTGTAATCTCCTCCGAAGTTGTATGTCATGGAATGATTGGATTGAATGTCCCAGGTGTCGTCCCAACTTACAACAATAATGTCGTAGGTCAATATTGTGCCAGAACGTGTCCACCCGAGGGTGATTAAATCGCCTTCTGATGCGAGGACATCTATCGAACCAGTGCCCAAAACGCCTGATGAACTTAGATCCACCATCATCGCACCATTTGGATTGAATTGTGTCACAGCATTTCCAGTGCATATTAGCCGTTGTCCAGCTCCTAATGCGCCGGACCCAATCATGTCAAAAGCACCAGGGCTAGCCAAACTCCAACCAGAAAGATTCATTGCAAATCCGTCAGTGTTTTCCAACTCGACCCATTCTGGCGGTCCATTAAGTGGATCCGCCATGAACTCAGTGATTCGCAAACCAGATGCTTCACGTCCTGCATTGTGCACTTCCAATGTTACACGCACGACGTCTCCATCAAGGTGCATGATTCGACTTGCAGTCGCTCCACGGGTGGCGCTGCTTCGCGAAGCACCATCATTGAAAACCAGTGTTCCAATGGTTGATTCATCGCTACTTTCGAGGATGGTAATTGACAAATTCAGATTGAGGGATTCATCAATGCCAAGGCCATGAATCAGCCGATCTTCTGTGACATTCCCAAGCGCTGTCACCCGATTCATATCCAAACGTCCATTCCCGTCTCCAATCGCAGGCAATAGGTCTGCAGATAGCAGTACTGTTGCGTTGTAAGTGTGCCAATCATCAGTGGCGTTTTCAATATCTCGGATGTTGCCATCTCGCAAGACAACATGTCCTTTGGAATCGGTGAGTTTTTCCAAACCATCAATGGCCATTTGATCTAAGCGATCTACTTCAGCGACATTGCTGCCTAGTTTCAATTGGCTAAGTGCAAGAAATGCGCTGACGATGACCAAAAATAGCACAAAGGCTGAGAGGAATTCAACAACGGCGGTCAGACCCCTTTCATCGTGCACTTTCCGTGCAGCGGCGAGTGGGCCTCGGGTCTCCGTCATCATGCTGCCATAGTGGTCGCATCCATCAACCCTGTGGCCATTTCATTGCCTCCAACAATCCTTCTCTGGGTGTGTCGGTTCGCCGAGGGGTATTTACGGGCCGTTTGTCGTCGTCACTACAATGGGTTCAGTGCCACGCGCCCGTAGGGCGCGGAACAAACACCGTGCAAGCGGCCTCGTTTTACTCCTGATATTGAGTGCTTTCGCAGCATTTTCGACACCTGTTCAAGCCAGTATTGACAATGATGATGTGGCCATAATATCTGCTCAGGAACCAGTTGCTGGAATCTATTACGACATGTCCGATATTATTGACTGGACACCACAAATTACCGTTGAAAATCAATATTCATTTGGTGCAGATGCCCGTACCTTGGAGGTGAAGGTTTGTGGTGGAGATTATACCCACCTTACCGATTGCCCAACATCTTCAATTTTGAAAGAATCAACTGCCCAATC
>JASLKO010000189.1 GCA_030747475.1 Candidatus Thalassarchaeaceae archaeon
ACATTGCATGTTGACAATGCCAACCCTTCGATTATTGCTGAAAATTTAGAACCGGCAACAGAGATTACCAAAACACTCGTCGAAACATTGTCGGATGGTTCTGTACTTTCATTCGGCCTAGAATCAGCCGACCCCGCGGTCCATGATGCAAATTGGTTGAACTGTGATGCTGAGCAATTGAAAACTGCAATCCGCCACATCAACCAATATGGAAGAGAACGAGGTGAACGAGGGTTGCCAAAATTGCTCCCAGGTCTCAATTTCATTGCAGGTTTGAATGGGGAAACTGCGGCGAGTTATCAGATGAATAAAGAACTCTTGAAATCAATTCGAGATGAAGGTTTGTGGCTGCGTCGAATCAATATTCGGCAAGTCGAAGGCGAGGGCTTCCAAGAAATTCCAACCAATCACTTCTCAGATTTCAAAACATGGACAAGAGATCATGTCGATTCACCTCTGTTGCAGGAATTGTTCCCATTGGGGCAATTGTTGAAAGATGTCACATGGGAATCACATGATGGTCGGATTCGATTGCCGGCACATCTGGATGAAAGCCACCGAGATCCTGCAATCCATGGTAAGGCAGGTATCACATTTGGGCGGCAAATTGGGGCCTATCCGATTCTGGTTGGTGTTCCATATCACATCCCACTTGAAACCCAGAGTGATATACTGGTCACAGGACATGGAGCTCGTTCGATTACTGGCGTCGAAATGAATCTAGATATCAATAGGGTTAACCAAAAACAATTAGTTGCAATTCCTGGAATCGGTGAAAAATCCGCTTGGAACTTGATTTCAACACGGGTGAAAGAAGCACGGAATGAACGGCGGTTCAGTAGCCTACAAACTTGGTTTGATGCGGCTGGAGTTGAACTCCCAGAAATCGCCCACAAAATCCTGAGGTGTGAAATTGGTTCGTGAATTGATTCGGCTAGAGGACATACATCGAGCATTTGGTGCGGTCACGGTACTCGATGGTATCAATCTGAGAATTGATGAAGGAGATAGGATTGGAGTTGTTGGGCACAATGGTGCCGGTAAAACAACACTATTGCGTACTATTTCAGAACAAGATCAAGATGTGGGTGATATCAATTTCGCACCTGGTTTGCGCATTGCCTACCTCACACAAGTTCGTGATATCGATGAGGATGCCACACTGGAGGAAGAATTGAATCGACGTGGCCATCAATTCAAGGAACTTGAAGAAGAAATTACCGCGATTGAAACTCAAATGGCAGATCCAAGTTTCTACGATGGAGATTGGCAACCAGTCCTCGACCGATATTCCGAGTTACAAGCGTTGTCGGCCCGCTCTGGAGGGTCGGATGTGGCTGGGCATGCAAAGAATATTCTCAACGCACTGGAATTGGGCCACCATCCTTTGGACATGCCATTGTCAAAGCTATCAGGAGGAGAAAGGGCAAAGGTTGCTCTGGCAAGACAATTGGTTGGACTCGGAGAAATTGATGTCTTCTTCCTCGATGAGCCAACTAATCACCTTGATTTGCCAACATTGCAATGGCTTGAAACGTTCCTAACGAAATTTCAAGGCGCACAATTGATTGTTAGCCACGACCGATTTTTCCTGGACCGAATTTGCACACATATTCTAGAAATACACGATGGGCATACCCGTGGATATGCGGGAAATTATAGTGCATATTTACAGCAAAAAGAACTCTTCCTGCAAACGCTTGCCGATCGAATTGAAAAATGTGAGAAAGAAATCAAACGGCTGACTGGGGCCTTGCAATCAATGAAAAGAGCGAATAAATATGATAAATCAATATCTCAAAAACACCAGATGTTATCACGCTCCCAACGCGAACTCAAATGGTTAAAGAAACTCAGGCCAAAGGAAAGGAGAGGATTGCAATTCAATTTACAATCCACCGAAAAATCCAGTTTGGATGTTCTGGACTTTAGACAGGCGTGTCTCAAGTTCGAGGGATTGGAACGACCCATTCTAAACAAGGTCGATATCGGAGTAAGGCGTGGTCAGAAAATTGGAATTGTCGGTGCAAATGGTGCTGGGAAGACAACCCTATTGAGAATCATCAACAAAGAAATTCCACTCGACGAAGGTGTCATCGATGTTCGACCCGGTGTTGAAATCGGATACTTCCACCAAGATCACAGAACCTTGGACTTCGACTTGACACCGGTTGAACAAGTTCAGAAACTAAAACCCAGAATGGATTATGGAGATATTCGTGCAATGCTCGGGCAATTTCAATTTACCAAAGAGATGGTGGCAACACCCCTCAAGAAACTCAGTGGAGGTGAACGAGCCCGAATTGCAATGTTGAAACTATTGTTAGAGGACAATAACATGCTCCTTCTTGATGAACCAACAAATCATTTGGACACGGATGCCAAAGAGGCACTCGAAGAGACATTGAAAAATTACGACGGATGCATCATGACTGTCAGTCACGATCGATGGTTCCTCGATGAGGTATGTGATACGATTTGGGAATTACCAGGGGACGGGACTATTGTAATCCACCCCGGGAATTACTCCGACTACATCCGGCGAAAAGGTGGAGTGTGAGTGTATGGAAGCGGTACTAAGAGCGGCGAAATTACTCCGGGATGAAACAAACCTGTTGAGTCCGTCCCTGCTTAGAAATTGTAAGCAAATCGATTGGATTTACAATCCGCTCGATTACGCATGGGCTCCACACCAAGAATGGATTCGAAGGTTTTCGGGGAATGGAGCAAACACACTATTGGTGGGTATGAATCCAGGGCATGGGATGGGGAATACAGGGGTCCCATTTGGCTGCCCAGAACAAGTCAGAAACTTCCTATCGATTATGGATTTAGAGGTGAAACAACCTTCACCAATCCATCCAAAAAGGACCGTGTATGGCTTGGATTGTCCCAAACCTGAAGTGAGTGGACGACGAATTTGGACTGCGCTCGCAGAACATTATGGTTCACCCGAAGAGGTGAGTAAACACATCTACATCGTCAATCATTGCCCTCTTTGGATGTTTAATGAGGCTGGCCAAAATATCACGCCAGACAAGTTAACTGGAGCCGCATCAAAGAAACTCAAGGCAGTTTGTGATCAGCATCTGCGTACGGTGGTCGATACAATGCAAATTACACGAGTCATTGGCGTTGGAAGATATGCACAACGGCAAGCATCCGAAATATTCGATGAAATTGATGTGGATTGGGTGCCCCACCCAAGCCCTGCATCACCCTTTGCCAATCGGAATGGTGGAGCCGATTGGAGAGCTGCTTTCGCAGATGTATTGCGAATTTAAGGGCTTAATACGTCGGGGAGAATGTTAAGTGAGGCCTTCGGCCTTGGAGAATACATGATAACACCCGAATACCTGTTTGAAAATGCGGAAAAATATGGAAACATGCCAGCGTTGTCCACAAGAAAAGGTGAGGCGGTCAGAGGTGAAGAATGGCAATGGAACACCGACACATGGTCGGAGGTTCTTGACAAAACACTCGCTATCGCCAAGTCATTGCACGCGATGGGATACGAAAAACATGACAAACTCAGCATCTACTCTTACAACCGTCCAGAATGGTTCCTACTATATGCGGCATCTCAGATGCTGAACGGTGTCGCAGTCGGTGTGTACCACACATGCTCTCCTGAGGAAGTTGAGTGGGTGGTTGGAAACTCAGAATCCAAGTTCGTCTTCGTGGGCACGAACCCGCAGGGTGGTGACGATCCGGCGAAAATGCCGAACACCCGCATGGACAAAATCATGGGTAACCTGCCATTGATTCAGAATGCGATTGTTCTCGAGGACTCTGGCACGATGGACTCTGACCTCGCAATGTCTTGGTCTGATTTCTTGGCGGCTGGAGAAGGCGTCGATGATGCAGTGATTAGGGAACGAATGAATGGTGTCGACCCACACGACACCTGTGCTCTGATTTACACATCTGGAACCACAGGCAATCCAAAGGGTGTCGAATTGAGTTATGACAATTTCACATTCGAATTGGATGCCATCGAAAAGGTAATCACTTTTTCACAAGGAGATTGCTATGTTTCATGGCTTCCTTTGGCCCACGTTTTCGGTCAGGTTGCCGACAACCACCTCTGGGTACGTGATGCAATGCACTTGCACGTGGTCGACAATGCACTACATGCTGTTGATTATGCAAAGAAGGTTCAACCTGCTCTATTCATTGGTGTTCCGCGTATCTATGAGAAAGTATACTCGAACCTCAAGAGTACCTTGGATTCCAAGGCAGTCATCCGAATTGGACTCAAGATTCCTGTGTTGAAGAAGGTCTTGCAAAAGGCTGTCAAAAAGAAGATCGGGATGGTCAACTGCAAATATGCCATTACCGGTGCAGCTCCAATCAATCCAGATATTCTGAAATTATTCCATCACATTGGTGTTCCGCTATACGAAGGATATGGAATGACTGAGACGACTGCTGGAGCTTCGCTCAATTACAAGAACAACGTGAAAATTGGTTCCGTAGGTCGAATGATGCCAGGGACTGAATTGAAAACGGATACCGATGGAGAAATCATGTTCAGAGGTCGCCACGTAATGAAGGGTTACTACAAGAATCCAGAAGCCACTGCAGAAGTGATGGATGGAGATTGGTTGCGTTCTGGCGATATCGGTAAAATTGATTCTGATGGATTCGTGACAATCACAGGACGAAAGAAGGAATTGTACGTTAGCTCCGGTGGAAAGAATATCGCACCACTGGTGATTGAAGAGACAATGAAGGGGATTCCACTGGTATCCCAATTCTTCTTGGTTGGGGATGCACGTAAGTTTTGCAGCGGCCTTATCACATTGGATGTCTCGGCAATTTTGCGAGATAAATTTGGCATGGATGGAGCACATCTGCCCAAAGATCCAGCCAAGCAAATCGCTTTGTTGAATGAGCAAGGACATCAACTTTCAGAATTTACAGACAATCCAGAAATTCACGCGGAAGTAGAGGCTCAAGTGATGGAATTGAACAAACAATTCGCTCCGCCAGAACAGGTAAAGAAATTCACCATCTTGCCCAGAGACTTCACCGTTGATGATGGAGAGTTAACACCCACATTGAAGATTCGACGAATCCAAATTCGCGAAAATTGGGGCTCAGAAATCGAAGATATGTACGCGTGAAACCAAACCTCTCGCGTATGCGCCCGGTGGCCTACGGCCACCGCCGATGGTCTCAAGCGTTGCATTGACCTCGGATATGCATGGCCAGTGGTGCATCTGCTCCTGCTTCAGAGGATGTCAGCCATGCCTTTGATGCATCTGGGATTCCCCTTCGAGTTGTAACGGCTGCTTCATTGTTCGATGGACATGATGCTGCGATTAATGTCATGCGACGTTTGATTCAGGCCGCAGGTTGTGAAGTGATTCACCTTGGCCACGACCGTAGTGCGTTAGATGTTGTCAAAGCCGCAATCGAAGAGGATGCTCATGCGGTTGCGTTGACATCCTACCAAGGTGGCCACATGGAGTATTTCACCTACATTAGAGAATTACTAGATGCTGCAGGTCGGGAAGATATTCGGATTTTTGGCGGTGGTGGAGGTACAATTACACCTCCTGAAATACGGGATTTACATGCTGCGGGAATCACTCGAATTTATTCTCCAGATGATGGACGCCAAATGGGTCTATTGGGAATGATTGATGACTTGGTTCAACAGGCCAGTGAATGCAATCTTCTCGCCCAAAATATCGACCTTGGTAGCCCGGTCACTCCAGATCAAAGAGAGAAGGTGGCCAGACTAATCTCAATGGCTGAAAATGCGGACCCTGTTACTTTTGCTCAAGCGCTCAAAAATTGTCGAAGTCGTCCGATGGAGACTCGTGTTCCAGTGATTGGATTTACAGGGACAGGTGGTGCTGGAAAATCCAGTTTGCTCGATGAATTGATGCGTAGAATTACCACCCAGAACCCACAACTCAATGTTGCTTTGCTATGTACAGACCCAACTCGAAAACGAACGGGTGGAGCGTTGCTTGGAGACAGAATCAGGATGAACACATTGACCAGTGATCAACTGTTTATGCGTAGTCTTGCAAGTCGTTCAAGTGGCAAAGAATTGTCCGAAAAGACGCGAGAAGCAATTGAGGTGTGCCAAGCTGTTGGCTATGATCTCATCTTTGTTGAAACAAGTGGAATCGGGCAAGGCAGTGATGCGATTACCGACGTCAGTGATGTCAGTCTGTATGTGATGACCAGTGAATTTGGAGCCCATACCCAACTCGAAAAAATTGAGATGCTAGATGTAGCGGACTTGGTTGTCCTAAACAAATTTGAGAAGCGTGGGGCGGAAGATGCCCTACGTGCAATTCGAAAACAGGTCAAACGCAATCGTAACCTGTTTGATTTGGAAGAACAAAACCTCCCTGTGATTCCAACGATTGCCAACCAATTTTCGGACCCTGGTGTCGACCTGCTTTGGGAGCGACTATCGATGATACTCTCTGAACGACATGGGATGATTCTAGCGGCCAGAGAGCCACAATTGCCCGAGAGTGGCATGCCTGAACCACAACACATCATCCCACCAGAAAGAATCCACTACCTTGCGGACATTTCACGAACAGTTCGTGGATATCACACCCGAACAAATGACATGTCACAAAAGGTCAGACTTGTCCAACAATTGGAAGCCACTGCAAGACACATGTCCAGTTTGGCAGATGGAACGGGGAGCACCCTATCGACAGGTGCAGCGGCAGCTGTCGCAGATATACGCATACAGGCTGAAGAAATTCGCAATACGATTCATCCAATCGCTTGGACAATGATTTCTGAATATGAAGAACGGGCCAAACAGTATCGTAGTGGAACTTACACCTACCAAGTACGCGGACGTGATTTCTCAGTGGATACAACGACAACATCACTGGCGCAATCTGCAATTCCCCGTGTCGCATTGCCAAACTTTGCAGATGCTGGAGATTTGCTTGGATGGCTTCGACGTGAGAATGTGCCGGGTACATTCCCATACACCGCAGGTGTGTTCCCATTCAAGAGAGCGGATGAACTGCCCACTCGAATGTTTGCTGGAGAAGGGCCCGCAGCGAGAACAAACAAACGATTCCATTACCTGAGCAAGGGTGAAGATTACGCCCGACTTTCGACCGCTTTTGACAGTGTGACATTGTATGGCCGCGACCCACACACACGACCTGACATCTATGGCAAGGTCGGTGAATCTGGCGTCAGTATTTACACAATCGATGAGATGAGTACACTGTTTGACGGATTCGATTTGTGCGACCCAAATACAAGTGTGTCCATGACCATTAATGGCCCTGCTACAATCATTCTTGCAATGTTTTTCAATGCGGCGATACGACAGCAATTGGTCAAGTTCCGAGAAGAGAACAATCGCGAGCCCAGTGAAGTCGAACATGCAGATATCTCTCAGCGTACACTGCAAATTGTACGTGGCACCGTACAAGCGGATATTCTGAAAGAAGATCAAGCGCAGAACACCTGTATATTTTCAACTGAATTCAGCCTCAAATTAATGGGTGACGTTCAACAATTTTACATCGACAATGGTGTTCGAAATCATTACTCCGTCAGTATTTCCGGCTATCACATTGCAGAAGCCGGTGCCAACCCCATCAGCCAATTGGCCTTCACTTTGGCAAACGGTTTCACCTACGTTGAATACTATCGAAGTCGAGGAATGGACATCGATTCATTTGCACCAAACCTATCCTTCTTCTTCTCCAATGGACTCGACCCAGAATACACTGTGATTGGTCGAGTTGCCCGTCGCATTTGGGCGGTTGCCATGCGAGACCTATACAGTGGCAATGAGCGTTCTCAGAAATTGAAGTATCACATCCAGACCTCGGGGAGATCACTCCACGCGCAAGAAATTGATTTCAATGATATTCGCACGACTCTCCAAGCGTTATTGGCCGTTCAAGACCAAGCCAACAGTTTGCACACCAATGCCTATGACGAGGCGATTACAACACCCACTGAGGAAAGTGTGCGCAGGGCTCTAGCCGTCCAACTCATCGTCAACAAAGAGAGTGGATGGACCAAGACGGAAAACCCACTTCAAGGTTCATTCATTGTTGATGAACTGACCGATTTGGTCGAAGAAGCGGTCCTCATCGAATTTGAGCGAATTGCCGAAAGAGGTGGTGTACTTGGTGCGATGGAAACGATGTACCAAAGAGGGAAAATTCAGGATGAGTCGCTGTATTATGAAGAACAGAAGCATTCAGGTGAATTGCCGATTACCGGTGTAAACTTCTTTGAAAATCCAAATGCAGCCGCTTTTGATGAATCAAGTGCTGATGATTTCGACATGGAACTCGCCAGAGCCACACCTGAAGAAAAACAAGGTTGCCTGTCTCGATTGGCTCAATTCCACAAAACGCATGCCAAACAGGCACCAGAAGCATTGGCACGCTTGCAAGAGGTGGCCCGCACAGGTGGGAACGTCTTCGCCGAGCTCATGGAGACTGTGAAGGTCGCAAGCCTTGGGCAGATTACCGATGCACTGTTCGAAGTCGGCGGACAATACCGCCGAAATATGTGAGATTACTCACTGTCTTCGGTGGGTTCACCAGGAGTCATCTTGTCCCATAGCAATACACCGAGTAGGGCACCTGCAATAGGCCCGACCGTGTAGATGATGAGATCGATATTGTTGGTCATGTCACCAAATATCCAAACACCAGCCCAGCGCGCAGGATTCATTGCAGCACCGGTCAAGGGGCCGCCCATCAAAATGTCAGCCATGACAACCAAACCAATGCCAAATCCGGCAATTCCAGCCGGGGCCCGATTGTCCACAGCAGTGCCCATGATGACAGTCATCAATAGGAAAGTAAGGACGACTTCAATCAAAATCGCTTGTTCGGTACTGACTAGAGCACCATTTTCACCAGGGAAATTTCCAGGTGCGGGTGTGCCTACGCCACCAGCACCAATCGCGTAGAGAATAGCACCGGCAATGATGGCGCCGGCCAATTGGGCGGCAATGTACTGAGCTGCTAGTTTAGATTCTATCCGCTTGGTTGCCAAGAACCCGAGTGTGATGGCTGGATTGATGTGTGCACCAGAGATGTTCATGGTCGCTGTGACCATGACGGAGAGAATCATTCCATGGGCAACGGCCACGGTGAGTAAATCAACATCATCGCCTTGCATCCAAATGGCACCTGCACCAATGAACGTTAAGGCGAACGTTGCGATTCCTTCAGCATACAATTTGGCTTGCGTATCTTTGCACATGTGATCACTCTGAATCTATGATTCAGACTGGACCCCCCGAAATTCGCCTATGAACAATGCGGGACAATCAATCGCCGGAAAGGGGTTTAGAACTCAATATCCAGCACTCAAAATCGTCACAAAGGCGAAGAATCCAATGAAGGGGTACAGTATCAAAGAGGTCGTGGCACCAATGCCAACGGCCTTGCCACCTGTCGCAGCAAACCCGTAAATGATGAGTCCGATGCTAAGAAGTGGTGAAATGCAGCAAAGAATTCCTGACATACTGATGAGCGGTTCCATCGAATTATAATTATCTTCAGCCTTGTCCCGTTCGATTGGATCAAATGCATAAATCTCAATTCTGATTTCGTCGCCGTGATCTAAACCGTCATCGAAATACATGACTCCCCCGGAATCGTTCCATCCTCCGACTAATTCGCTAACTTCCAATTCAATTCGAACTTCTTCATGCGAGAATCCACTGTCAAATTGCATGGTACTCTCACCTTGTTGTGTACCTCCTACAAATGACTCCAAATCGTACTCTAATGTGATTTCAGAACCAAAGTCGTATCCAACATCATAGTGGAATATTTGTGCTGTGGAATTCCAGTGACCGACGGGTTGGAGTTCACCATCATAATTCAATCTTGAAATTGATACTACAAACTCATCGCTTTCTTCCTGGTATTCTGTTTCGCACTCATGCCAATAGTACGACCCATCCTGTGGTGAAGGGAAGGCACACCAATCCAGATTTGATGTCGTTGCATCAAACCAAAAATTGGCTTGATATTCAGTCCCATTTTGCCGTGTAAGGTTCATCGATGCATAGTTAACTTGGGTGAAAGTAAGATTTGATTCAAAGATATTGCAATCGTACCATTGATTGTGGACCTGAGGGGTTTCGTAGATGCGGCAGTAATCAATGTGATGATTTTCAGATAGAGGATTATCGATTTCGTACAAGGTCCCATTTTGTCGACTCAGGTTCAGATCATTGATGGAGAAGCGAATAAATTCGAGTTGGTTTTGGGGGTCATCACAAACCCAATGATCATACGACCCACCTTCATAATATCCCATGTCAAAATCCCAATCGGCCCAATTCTCAACGATATCACAGTCTTCCAATTCTAGTTCCGCATCCAATGAAAAACCAGCTTCATATGCTGTGCCATCAGTCCGTTTGAGATTCACATAATACTCTTCTTCGTAACCACTGTCATTGATTTCCAAAATGATAGCCATAAGAATAGGGAGAACCATCAAAAACATTGGAATCCCCAAGCCGATGAAGAATTTCTTCCACACGAAGGCTTCCTTTTGAACAGCAATCATTTGCCCATCGGGACCGGTGACAAATTTGACGTTGTTATCGCCCATTGGTCCAAGTGTTGACATGCCTCCACCTGACAAAGCGGTCGGGGCACCAGTTAGAATCGGTTGAGGGTTTGGTGACAATGTGGGTGTTCCTGACAAGATGATTGGTTCTGGTTTGTATTCATCACTCATGGGGGCACCTCCTTTCTCTGGACCGTTGCCCAGTAATTTCCGCTTTACTTGCAGTTGTTAAAAGAGAAACCCCTGCAATGGCTAGCAAAAGGTGAATTGTTGAAACAAAAAAAAAGGACGACTCAGGGGCGGAAAACCGCCCCTGAATCGCCCGCATGTCATCAAGTGATCAATCGATGTTTGGTTTACTCTTCTTCGAAGATTTGGTCGCCAAGCATCAATGATGCTGCAGCACCAATACCACCAACAATCATTGTGCCAAAGACAGCAATGAAGTTGTCAGTATCACCAATGTGACCATCTACGATGGTTCCACCGAGGCTGCTAGCCGAAGCTAGAGTTACGCCAGCGACGAGGAGAACAGCTGCAAACGCACCTGATTCCCATCCGCCACCAAGGCGATCCCATACTGTCATCATCAAGAATCCACCAACTAGAGCAGTAACTGCGCTTGTTGCGGTCATTGCATCTGCTGCTTCAAAGACAGTCTCGCCTTGCCAGGCAAGAACTGCTGCACCAACTAGACCACCTAGAATCTGCATGCAAAAGTTCAGTGCACCAGTCTGCCAGTCCGTTCGTCCAGCTGCCATGTTGCCGATCGTAATGATTGGCAATATTTCAGATCCCTTAAACGTCATCCACATGATTGCAAGAGTAACACCAGCTGCGCCAGCCATTACTGCACTGTCATGAGGTGCCGCATTTTCTCCTGCGATTGTTCCCCAAACAAGTAGCGTAATTGCTAGGCTTCCGATGGCCTCTGCGACCATTCCCTTCTCGTTCATTTCCATTTTTTCATCCTGCTCGCTGCGTGTCGAGCGATTCCGCCTTTTTCGGTCAGTATTTAAAGAGGCCCCAAAAAAAAAGGTCTTAAACGGTGGTTTTTCGACGATTTATTGTAATCCAGATTCAAAAAAAATATTCCCGAAAAACCGTAAATAGGCCCCCAGTGCAACGTTTAACGCTGACACCCAGCACAATAGAAGGTTGAACGACCAGATTGTACAACCCTTTTGACCAATTTTTGGCAATTTGGATGGATACACGATTCACCCTCACGGTCGTAGACCGTAAATTCATGCGGAAAATAACCTAATTGACCATCGATTTGTTTGAATTGACCATCTCGTAGGGTTGAACCACCCGCTTCAATGGCAATCAAGAGAACGTGCTTAGTCTCTTCACAAATTTCTTGAGCTTTCTTACGCGAGATGTTCTTTGCTAGTTTCTTTGGCGAAACACCAGATCTAAACAGAATTTCACTCGCATAGATATTTCCAATTCCCACGACAATCTTCTGATCAAGCAAAGCAGATTTTATTGACACATTTCTTTTTCGAATTGCTTTGTGTAATACATCTCCATTCCAATCATCACCAAGAGGTTCTGGGCCAAGGTGTGAGAGCAATTTATGATCCTCATCAGAACCATGAATCAAATCCATGATTCCAAAACGACGTGGATCAGTGTAAACCAATCGTTCTCCATCGACAAAATCAATGATGACATGGTCATGCTTCCCCTCAAGTGAACGCCCAAATCTACCGGTCATGCCTAGATGTGACAACAGGGTCAAATTATCTTCAAGCCGAATGAGCAGATATTTTGCGCGTCTGTCAATGCCAATGATTTTCCGTCCAGCAATCGAATCAATATCCTCTGGAAATGGAAAACGCAAATCAGGTCGAGTCACTTCAATGGAAAGAATTTGCTTGCCCACTAGCGATAGCAGGCCACGTCTGACGGTTTCAACCTCAGGTAATTCTGGCATTAATTCACCACGTGAAATAGAACATGTTGGTCTTCCCAACCGGTCAAATCAATTCGCTCGATCAAGGTGAAACCAGATTCCAACAAGCGTTTCTCAGCATACTCAAATGCGTTGCCAGTGTCCCTTTCACTTGCTGATTTTAATGAAAGTAAACCTGTCCCACTCGGTTGTAAAAAACGGTTGCATGCACGGATGAAGATGTCCACTTGTCCAGTTTGAGATACATCTTGAAACAGCCAGGGAACTTTTGCTGAAAGGAAAGGGGCAATCGATTCCAATTTCCTGCAATCTGACAAAATCGGGTGTATTCCCAAACGCGAATGGGATAGTCGGATGAGATCACGAACACAGCGAGGAGATATATCGACAGCGAAAATAGCACCGGCTAAATGATTCTTTGATGCACAAACATGGTCATGCAGATGGCTGATTGTCGTCCCATGTCCAGAACCTAGATACAAGCAATTGGCACCGGGCTCCGGCAATAATCCAGGCTCTTTCGCTTTCAACAAACCAGCCGCGAGTTTGGAGGTTCGTGGATTCCATTGCCTCCATTCTTTTCGACCTTCACGTTTCAGTCTTTCACCACGCAAGCTCACGCCCTTCAAAGCGTTGCGTGACCACAAACTTCGACCCTCAATTTTGACCCGCTGTGAAAATGATTGCATGAAATCACTTCCGATTTTTTCGGGCGCGTATTTCCCCCACCTTCTGTTCAATCTCAGAGATTTCTTTGGAAGTCCATTGTTGCCCACCAAAGTGGTCTACGCGAACGGCGATTGCAATCTTGGAAGAAAGCATTCTCGAAATGGAACCACGCATCCACTTGGGACTTTTACAAATCCAAGGGTGTTGGAAAATATGACCGTGTTTTGGTGGACTGGCCCCATGGCGAAGGTGCTGAAAGAAGGCTTTCTCCGCACCGAGCACTTGGATGGTACTCGCAGGCAACATGGCCAACCGATTTCGTCCACGGGCTGCTGTACAGAGTTTCGCAGAGAGAAGTGGGCCAATCAGCAAGGATAGAGATGGGAGGTAGTCTACAGCAAGTTTGGATGTTGCATTTTCCAAGGCATTCAATGTGGACTGAGCCGAAATGACTGTGCCGGCCAAGGAAACAAGTGCAGACCAATCTCCTGAGGCAATCTCAACATTTGAATCAGCCAACTTTAGACTGTCCCGTAATTCATCTAAGGAGGAGGACGACTCGATTATGATTGCAATTGAATTTCTGTGATGGTCAATATCTAGACTCGGCAAGAACAACCCAACCCATTCTGCAAGATTTGATTCGAGTGCATTGTGAGTTGTCCTGACTTCCTCAGTTGCTCGGATGAGATGATCTAAACGAAAATCTGGATTTGATGCGGCATCGGCTACATCCTGTTCCGCGAAAATAATTGAGGCATCTTGGAGCAAAATTTCTTCCTCAGAGGTCATTTTTGGCCATGATGGAACATCAATGGGTGATTGAATCTGGAAATCTGGAAATCGTTCGGAAAGAGCCTGGGCTTCTTTTGTCATCCGCCCATCGACAAGCAATCTAAGCCGCTTGACCAAGGCCGTAGTAGTCCGAACGCCCCCCCATTCTGATTCATCCAGAATACGCATATTTTCGTCATAGACTCGAGCGAGACGCCAATCCCAAATCAGTTTCACGGACATCGTAGGTGGCACTCCTTCAAAGTCCGTGCGGAACCGCAAATTGGCAAGATAACGAAACGTAGTATTCAAGAGGGAATATCCTGCCGTGTGTCCCATGTTCTGTCCAGAATGTGGAACACTTTCATTCCCAGACCCCTCTGGGAAAATCAAATGTCCGAATTACAATTGCGGGTATAACGGTGCAGCTGAGAACAAAGTTATGTTAGAAGATGGAACTGAAATTGACATCTCTAAGGCATCTTCAACAAGTAAAACTGAAGCACGTGATCGAAGGGTTATCGAAGATTCTGATCAGCAACGTGGTGTGCTAACCACGAACACATATATCTGCCCGAAATGTGACACTGATAGCGTCTATGCAGAATTACAGCAAACCCGTTCATCTGATGAACCGGAGACACGTATCCTGACCTGCGCTGAATGCGGACATGGTTGGCGAGAATACTAATTTCAGGCCAAAACACCGTAGGTGTTCTGAAGTCAACCCTTTTTAGCCCCCTCTGCCCAGAAGTTACTGGAAAGGTGGTACCATGTTGAATATCACAGCAAAGCAAGACACGATGAGGACAATTGTTGAGATTCTCACAGTGCTTGTGGAAGATGCCAAATTCAAATTCGAAGAAGGACATATCGAAGTCCGAGCTGTGGATGCCATGCATGTCGCAATGGTGCGCATGGAAATTGATGC
>JASLKO010000190.1 GCA_030747475.1 Candidatus Thalassarchaeaceae archaeon
GCCCTATCCACTGAAATAAATCGAAATTTTGATCTTCGAACCGAACTGTTTGGTGAAGATGCTCTCGGGGAGAATCTTGCCATGGTGCGTTTGGCCAGAAGCCTCGGCTCTTGTGCAAAACAACCAGGTTCTGGAGGCGCAATTATTGGAATCATTCCTGACGACGAATTCATGGAGCGTGCCGCCCCAGCCTTTTCTGAGCACGGCTGGGACTTGGTGGCTCTGGAGATGTAGGGATGCCCGATAATCGGATGCGCATAGCCTACGTACACGATTCTCCATTGTACGAAAGTTTGGAGACAAATTTTCGAAATCCAAGTCATCTGTATAAACTTGGATTCACAGATGTTGTCATTTCTGATCAAATGAGTGGATGTCTGTATGAGATCACACCCAATTTAATTGCCAAAGTCGATGAAGCCATTGATTCTGGATTGGGTGTTTGGTTGATGGATGATTTGTTCACATTGCCAATCGAATCTGATGCAGGATGCCCTGGAAAAGAAGAAACATGGTCATTGACAGCACAAGCCATCCGAGATGTGATTGAATCTGTCCCACAAATCAGAGGGATGGTGTTTCGATATGGTGAAACATTTGAGAGTTCCAATTCTGGATTGAAGCGAGTAAATTTACTCGATTGCAATTGTATCGACTGTTCGTCGATTAATGGAATTGATCGGCGCCGAAAAGTTGTCGATTTACTGGAAAAAATTGTGTGTAGAGAGGGTGGGAAACGGTGTATTTTACGGATGTGGGACCTTTCGGATGATGGCATTCATGCCAATCGCTTGTTACAATCAAAGGTGTTGTCGAAATGGGGTGGTGACCCTCGATTCTTTGTGTCTGTCAAACATACGTTGACTGATTATTGGCGCCATCAGCCATGGAACCCCACCATTTCTGAAGATGGTCCACCAAGGTTGATTGAATTTCAATGTGAAAGAGAGTATGAATTCATTGGAATGTTGCCCAATTGGCAGGGCCCTGAGTGGAGCCAGGGGCCTATTGAATGCGGAGAAAGGGGACGAACCGGCCTGGCAAATATTCGGCCTAAAGATTGGGCTGGGAGTTGGATTCTTCCACTGGGTGGTGGATGGTCAAATCGGCATGCAAAGAGTGAACTTTGGGCCGACATGAATCTTCATGCTGCATTGGCGTTAACATCTGATCCAAACCGGGATGCGGGCGAAATTCTAGCAGAATGGTTGTCCTTGAACAGGTTTCCTGAAGAATCACATGGGTTAATTGAAAAAAGTCCTGAATTGATTCTTCGCCTCCGCTATCTCGAGGTTTGGCAACTTATCGCCAATCAACATTGGATGCCCTCCGAAAATTGGTTCCGAGACGATAATTTCGTCCCGGGTGCGTGTGCAAAAATCGCCAATTCCGTTGTCGAAAATGGCATGTCTGATTTACTTTTATCCGAACGTGCATTGGCTACATCAATGGCGCGCAGTCACCTATTAATGGCCGAAAAACTGCCCGATTTTGAACATGGCGAGTTCGTCATTGATTCATATCGATGGGCATTACGATTTGCTGAATGGACTGAAGAAACTTGGACCCAATTAATTGCCAAGGCTCCTTTGAACCGAGCTCAATGCAAAACACTCCTTTTACATCGATTAGCAGATGATCCATTGCCACCGCTTTCGGTGATGGATTAAGGCATGAGACCGATTCGCAGTCTTATGGAGCGGAGACTGTTCACTCGACTTTGGGAAGAAGTCGACTTTGATGATCATCCGCTTGAAGGTGGTCACAATCCAGAACCCGAAGGCGAACTTTTGGTTGCTTATCGAGCGAATGGAATTCGTTTAGAGGATTCGCGCTTGTCTTTTATCCTCGGTGAAGGAGATGATGCAGATTCGATTCATCGCTGGTCTACAATCAGCACAAAAATGAATCAAGGCCCATCTAGAATGGGAGTTCATCGTTGGTCTCTTTCTCCGAATTGCTTGGATTCAAAACTCTGTGAATGGGTTCTGGAAAAAATTGGTACGCCTGAACAAATCAGTGGGGAATCTGTTGTGAAGCATCGACTTTTACTCGATCAAATTCGTACGCAATTATCTCCTTTACTTCCAGAATGGACATGGCATCTTGAGGTTGACAATAAGTTGGATAGAATGGGTTGGTATGTTCGGGCTCCAAGCACTTGGTGCAGTCTGTTTACCATCTTCGTTGGCCTAGGTTGGACTGAACAAATTTCCCCCCGAGGTATGCTTTTGTTTGAACGTGCTCCACCTGGTGAATTGGATCGAGAGGATGAAGCGGAACCAAATCGATTGGATGGGCTTCGTACCGTTGCATTGTGTAATGCTTCACGGGGGGGGCTTTCATTCCTAGCCAGTGATATGAATTGGGCATCCTCACCTCATCCCACTCAATTGGAATTGCCCGGTGATGTGGAACTATGGCCTCCATCTATGGGTCGATGGCCATTGTTACATGGTCGTTCTGAATCTGAAGAGGACGTCGTTGAGTGGTCTGAGGAAATTGTGCAGGCCTTGCTTCCAGCAATATCGACGCTTTCTACAACCATTGAGGGGCTTAGTTGGCATTGACGACCAAACCATCGTCGTCATAACCCCAGTCGAGAACATCCCAACCTGCATCTTGGCAAGCTTGGATGACATTCGCTTGTCGTTCTGGTCCACATAGCAATGCAACACATCCACCGCCACCGGCTCCAAGCGCTTTCCAAGCAACGATATCTTTGCTAGATAGAAGTGGATTAACAACATCTCGAAACGGGTCATGTAAGGACATGTCTAGCGCATCGACTCCATTGCACACATCTTGCAATGCTTCAACAATCAAGTTTCTTCGATCTTGATCCAGACCTTGGGCCATTTTTCGAGCAGCCAATCGAATGGTCATCAGTCCCTCAGTAACCCCTGAATCTTTGTCAGCATATTTCGCCCAAATTGCATCATGCAAATCGCCGCTAACATGGGGGATGCCACTGTTGGCAACAATGAGGTGTTTTTGCAACCAAAATCGAACACTTCGCGGTGGATCAAATGGCATCTCTTCAACCGCATCTCCAATGAACATGAGGTGATTAAATCCGCCATGTTTGGCTGCCCACTGATCTTGGCGACCTCCGGTATTCCCCAACAGTGCTTCAAATTGATAGGCGGCTTCCTCTGCATTTTCGGCACCATTGATTGCCGCCATGAGTGCGACATTGATCGCACCTGTAGTCCCAAGTCCTGAACCCACAGGGGCATCACAACGATAGTTTACAGAAAGACATCCATCTTCATCAATTTCAAGTGAAGCATGTGCATGGATATTGATTGCAACATTCACAACTTCTCCACCCATGTCATGCGTATATGGTGGAACGTCTGTCCAACCACCTGCAAGGTCAAGTCGGACCGGGGCTCGTGCATCTACACGCTTCATCTAAACCACCGAAGAGACGTTCGACCTTCATTCCTCCGACAGGTGGCCTATGGCGTCCGCAATTATGGCTCTAGACCTTTGTAGAATCATTTTACGCCATTTGAGTGACTTTGGACTAAACGCTTCCAGCATTTCACGCCTTTCTTTACTCTGCAGTAAACGTAGAGGTGGTTTCCCACTCCATTGTGTCAATCTATTTTCTGCACGCGCCAATTTCAATAGCGGAATCGGTTTAATGGTCCCGAATTCTTGTGTAATAGACGTCCATTCTTTGTCCGGAAATCTGGCTTCGATTCCCGCTTGTATGCCTCCTCGAATTTTGTAAGCAACACCTTTCTTCGGGTCCAATGGCTGAATCCTTTTTCCATAGCGTGATTTCAATTGAGTTTCATCTGCTCCTTCAGCAACCAACAGTGAATCAACACCGAATGGACCTAGTCCTGTATGAAAATCAATCCATACAATTTTGTCAACATCGGTCAACCTTCTTTCACACCAATCGACAAAATTCCGACTTGATTCGGCAAGTTCAGAACCACCGTACTGAAGTGACTTTGGTCTTGTGTACTGCCCTTCCTGTACAGCCTGCTTTGCATTTGCAAATCCTAACTTAAAGGCGTGCCAACTCGCGCGAATCGAGTAATATTCACGTCCTTTTTGCATGCTTGTTGGGTTCAATAAATGGTCGAGTGTTGCATAATTTTCCGGTTCACCCTCATAGGCCTCTCCCGGTGGTAAAAAATTTCGATTCAAGTCTGCATTGTCCTCATTGACTCTACGCAACCAAGCCATACCCCAAGGATTGATGATGTGGGCAAAAGCAATCGCACACCCTTCTGGCAATTTCAGAAGTTTCTTTCGGATTCCTTCCATGATCCAGACTGCTGCAGCCGAACCAGGAAACCCTTCGACACCATGGACTCCAGATGTATGCAGAATTAATTTCGAAGCATCGGTTGGACCAATCCAGAAAATATCGGTGGACAATGTCTCATTATGGGGTCCCTTTGGTGTGATGTTCATCGTTTCGACTTCGAGATTCATTTTTTCGGCACAGTCTAGGATTCGCTGTCTTGCAGTGACATATTCTGCAGCAAAGCAACTGCGAATGTCTGCATTCTCAACCATTGTGTCGCCTCAGTTGAAGCGCCAAGTTGCGATGGCCTTTCCATTGAGTTTTGCCGGCCAACCTGATTTTGAGATTCTCGGTTTAGTGGTTTCATTTTCGAGTAAATCACAGCCCCTTACATTGAACAATGGCAAATCAGTTTCAATTCGCCCTTCCCAAACTTCATCCGTTGGGTTGTACAATCGCACGACATTTCCATTGCCATCTGCTGCCGGTTTGAAGCAAGCGATAATTGGCATCGGACCTGTTCCGACAAGTCGAATGTGCTGTAATCTCTGACCTCTTGTTCCTTCGGTACAAACCTCATCAAATTCACCATCCAATTGTGGTTTGGGTAACGCTGAGATGATACTTGCTTGGCATGCAAATGTTTCGGCCACTTGGTGAATATTCGCATCCACCCATGTGTCTTCGTAGGCCATGACTGCCCATCGTGTACAAATCGCACCTTTACATTGGGCACCTGGTGCAGCAAATACCGGGCCAGCTCTATTTCTTCTGCTTGCAAATCCATCTCTACTGAGATGGCCAGTTGCTCGAACAAGTGTCAAAGCGAATGTCAATTTCTCATCCTCTTCCATGGCTTCATATTCGTTAGATCCTGGACAGAAGAGGGCCATCCCTCCTCCATTTTCTTCAGCGATTAAGAGATCACTGAAATGCTGTGTTGGTACATGTGGCTGTTCCCATTTTGGATGGTGTGGCCATTTCGCAGGTCGCTGAATGATGTCAAATGCACCACCAGCGTGGACCTTTTTCGATTTGACATCCGTGGGAATGTGTAATCTCAAGCGATGATCTTCACAGGCATTGTTGACCCAAGTCTCGACTTCGACCATGGCATGTCCGCTTCGTAATGTGATGTAGTGGTCAATGGTATTCCATTCCAAATCCTCACTGCGTGTTTGTGTTGCATCATCGAATCGAGCAGGCAATGCCCAAGCGATATGCAATCGTACAGTAGCAGTCCAATCATCATCCTGTTCGATGGTAAGATAGACCTGTCTGTTTGCTTCATCAGCATCTAAGAATCTACAATCTGTGGCCAATACACGCTCTGGCATCTTTGAACCCCGACCTTCGGCTTGTGGAACTGGATGCCCACCTGCAGACCAATCATAGGAATCACCTGCATCCTCAGAATCTTCCAAGCGCCCTGCTCCGACAATATGGCGGCCCGTAGAATGGTCCATGATGTCAAATCGCCCATCCGCTCGGAATACAACTCGGACCAATCCGTTGTCCATCCATTCAGTTCGACCGAATTCACCACCTAGGTTGACCGGTTCACCAGGTAAACTTGTACCTCCGCGTCCAGGCAATATGTGTGCGACCGACAGACCGGGTGGCATTTGATGGACATGTATGCGGCCTACAACACGTGGCAATTCCACATTGGCAACCCTGTCATAATGAACATGCAAATCCCATGATTTTGGAGTGATTTCTAAATCACTTGTATGGATTAAACAGTCACCTGATGGTGCTGCCATCTGAATTTTGACGGGCAAGCCATGATCCAACCAACATCGGAATTTAGGCACTGCAAGATTGATCATCAATGATCCAGACCAAGCTTTGGCAAGTGGGTTGTGGAACAAAATTGGCACCGCATCCCTGTCATCATGACTCAAATCCATTTGCTCTCGCAATTCCAGTCGCACATCATCTTCTAGCATTGCACTGATCTGTTGAGCGTGTTTGAAGCGAACATCCATGTCATCATGGGTGTCATCAACACTGCATCCACAAATATCATCATGGGGATGATTTCGCAAAACTTCACGCCAAGCGAGGTCAATTCTTTCACCTCTAAAGCGGCCTTCATGGGCACAAGAAATAGCGCTAAGTTGTTCGACTCGGTCTCTCAATACACGCATTGTTGTATCATTTGCACGTTTCAAGTACATCCGGGCGCTGAACACCCCAGATAGGATATTTCGATCCCATCCCGAATGCAATTCACCTTGGTAGCGGAAGACCTTTTTCTTTCCAAGCCAACCTTTGAGGGCTTCAATATATGCAGGGAACGATGAATGTTCAAATTTGATTCTTCCATTGAATTTCTGACTGGCTTTTCCAATCAAAAATGGCAACGTCGGTTGAGGGTGTGTGTGGTCACTGCCCTGTCCAAAGAGCAGTACTTCTGGTTTCCATCCAAGCGCCTCATGTTTGTCGAGGAGTCTTTCCATTCTTTCCATGGCAGTATCGACATTTACATCGATGCTATCCTTTCTATCAAGTGGGCGTTCTTCAAAACCCCATGCCATCAAGTTTGGATAATCTGGAACCTGTTGTACGGCCAGAACTTTCGATTTACCATCACTTGCGTACCAGTTGAATACGCCACCAGCCTCTTGGATCCAAGGCCCGGCACCACGTGTAAAAATAAACGAATCAAGTCCAGCGCCTTTCAAAATGGCTGGCAATTGAGCCACGTGGCCAAATGGGTCGGGGACGTATCCGACTTCTGATCGTCCACCCCATCGTTCCGCTGTTCGATTCCCCATCAGGAGATTGCGGACCAATGCTTCACCACCGACGATGAATTCGTCAGGGAGGACATACCATGGGCCGATATTCAATCGCCCTTTTTTCACCAACTTTCGAATACGTTCTTCATTTTCAGGTTTAACTTCCAGATAATCTTCTAGAATCACAGTTTGTCCATCGAGTTCAAATGAAGGGTAAGCTTTGGGATTGTTTTCCATCAAATCCAACAGATCATCAACCAGTTCTACAAGCCTGTAACGATACTTTTGGAATGGCAAATACCAAGCACGATCCCAATGTGTATGGGGCACGATGTGGCCCTTGAGTGGGGCGTCCTTCAGTCGCCCAGTCTTTGCTTTTTGGAGTTTGATGTAACGACTTCCGTCCGCAGCTTCTTTGGGTAGTGGTTCAATTTCTGGCAACTCTTCCTCAGGTTCTTCCTCAGGTTCTTCCCATTTGCCACTGTCTTCCTCAACGGCCGCAATGGCTTCTTCAGCCTCGACTTTAGCTTCTGCAGCCTGTTGCGCAGCTAATTCTTCAGCGTCAACAATGACTTCTTCTTCTTTACCAGTCATTCGTGCTAGCGCTGCATCAAATGTTGCGGCCTCAACAGTACCAGATTCTGCATCATCTTGAGTTGGTGGTCCTCTCTGAGTGGGTGGCCCTCGACTTGGTGGCCCTCTTCGAACAGGTTCTTGTTCGATTGGTTCTGATTCTGGTTCGGGCTCAGGTTCAGGCTCGGGCTCAGGTTCAGGTTCAGGTTCAGGTTCAGGTTCAGGTTCAGGCTCTGGCTCAGTCACCTCTCCAACAAAAGCTCCCGGTGGTGGCCCCCTTGATGGTGGCCCACTTGGCGGCCCACTTGGTGGTCCACTTGGCGGCCCGCTCGGTGGCCCACTCGGCGGCCCACTCGGCGGCCCACGACTTGGTGGCCCACGACTTGGTGGTCCACGACTTGGTGGCCCACGACTTGGTGGTCCCTTTGGAGATTCTTCGCCCTCATCATCGTCTTCAGTGGGTAAGTCAGGGGCAGCCATGGTGGTCCAAGGTCTGGGTCTACCTATCAAATTGATTCTGACGCAAGGAGAGATTCCAACTGGCTATTTGCCTCTCCCAAAGGGAGAGATTGTTCGATTTTAGC
>JASLKO010000191.1 GCA_030747475.1 Candidatus Thalassarchaeaceae archaeon
ATTGTGGACTGTGACCTGCAAAAATGCGGCTCCAGGTTCAGTGATGTGGACCAATGGACCGGCTTCTAGGCGAATCCAACCCAATGAGCCAACTTGGAAATCAGCTTCACCAATGGCGGTAACCGTCTGTCCCGACGCCAAGCCCTCAACACTTGTTGCAGATACGGTCAATTCTTTCATGCCTTGAGTGCCACCGTCAAATGAGTAACTGACGGTGATGTTTGTGGAGGTTTGTGGGTCGATGTAAATCGTACGCCCATCAATGGCCCCATCGGTGATTTCTGCAACCAATCCAGCATCCATTCCAAGTGCAATATTGAACGCATCAATTGCATTGCCATGGTTGAAAATTTCAAAATTCATTGTCCGTGGCTCGACACCTGCAGAGAATGATTGGCCGGTGAGATCTTTGTCCTCCACCTCAACAATGTAGGTTGTTGGGACTTCCAGTGTGAATGTCCCACTTGCACTGTATGATGAATCGGTTTGAGAGGTTGCAGTGACTGAAATCGGATAATAATTCGGCATCAATCCTTGTGGCATGTCCATGATGACAGTGATGTCGATCACTTGACCAAATGGTTCGATTGGTTCGGTGACGTCTGTTGCCAAAGTGGCTCCAATACGCCAATCTGCTGTCAGGGACAAGTCAAAGATTTCTGGGGCATTTCCATTGTTCTGTACAGTGAATCCCATGGTGCGTAAATTGCCATCTGCCAATCCGGACATCGATGATTCATAAGGCGTCACGACCACAGATTGAATGGTCGGGATATCAATCGAAATTTGCTCAAGAGATTGTGCATTTGCAGGGGCAACACCCTGAACGAATAGTGAAATTTCGACATATCCAGGCGGGTTCTGCAATGGCGCAGTAAATCGAGCAATGACGACCCTCTCCTCTCCCTTGTTCAGTTCAAATTGCAGGACTTGAGATTCATTGCCATCGCCATCCCAATCTTCGAACCAAGCAAGATTTGACGCCCCCCATAATGTGCTGTCGAAGTAGGCGCCCAATGTCCAATCGGCCTTCTGATTTCCAGTATTCTTGACCTTCATTTGGACATCACCGGTGTCACCAGGATTTAGGGTTAAAGCAGGATACGTCGGCGTAACTTGGTCCAATCGTACTGAGAATGAAGAAGATACAGATACAGGGATAATCATTTCTGATTTGACCTGAATAGTGGTGACATCAGAGAATGTTAGAGACCAGTTTAGCGTTTCAACATTGGCCCCTTCCGGAACGGTCAGGTTTACCCAAAATTCTGTTGAAGTTTCGCCATCTAGTGGATTAAATGTGACGTAATTGTCGTGGTCCAACATGTTGTCACTGTCGATTCGAAGCGGGTAGGTATTCATCCAAGACTGATTGGATACTTCTGTGAAAATTGCAACATTCACTTCTCTGTAACCATTGTTGGTCATCATACAATGCAATGAGGGTGGGTTGGGGTCATCGGGGATGACCACATACGCATTTGGCAATGGATCATCACAGTCTAGACTGAGTGTGTATTCATCGACAATGTCGACGGCAAATAGGATGAAATCATCGATTCGCATCCCTGAGTTTGCACCCATGGTGTCTGCAATCTTCGTGTAGGACATCGTGAATGCATTGTCATCGTGAACATCGGTCATGTTCCAAATAACCTGAGTCCAATCGTCCTCTGTTGTCGATACACTGGCCTCTGTCATGTTGAGCTCTTCGATGGTCGACATGCCACGCAGGGCTTCCATCGCCATTTCATCTCCGGCACCCATGGCCCCCCATGCTTGAGTCGCCCAATGGATTGAACGGAAATCTGAATCAAGAATATTCAACCAGCAAAATGGGACACCATATGCAGTTTCAATGTCTGAATCAATGCTACCATATCCAAGTCCATGACCTGGATCTGAACAATCTCCACTTGTTGGAACCCAGCCCCACTTCAACATGTCAACTGTATTGGATGCATAATTGCCCCCACTTGGATCTGAAATCCTCCAATGTTTGGTTCCTTCAGCAGCGGATGAATTGTCAGTTTGCCAATCTGAGCCACCACCATAGAGAGTGTGAGTGGTTCGGTCAGTGTAAGATATAGGAAGCCAAATTGGAACATTGGCTGCATATGTGCCTTCCATCGGGTCGTGCCACAATGCAACTGGAGTCGATTCTTCGTAGGCGTTGTTTACCAACAATGACTCTGATTCCTGCCCTGCAACCGTGCTTTCAATCCAACCTCGGAGAATAATCCCACTGTGAAGATGGCCGTCATCATCGAGAATGCTGTGGGCTGCATTTGGAGTCCATTCAATGATTTGTGCCTCGGCTTGGCCACCTTGCATCGAGAGATTGAATGACCATGAATCAATGATGTAACCAATGGGGTGGACAATGTCCAATGTCCCGATCGCGGAAGCCGCGAATTGACCTGTTCCTGCATTCTTGAATGTGATTTCAACCTCATACCGAGTCCCACGAATCAGATAGTCGATGCTTGAGCCATCAGGCTGAGTCCATGTCTCAGCAGGTTCCGTGGCGTTTCCAACAGAAATGTCAATAATCGTCCAATCCAACAGTGCCCGGCCTGCCGTTTCTTGTTCGATTTCCGGTGAAGAAAGGCTCTGCGGTGTCGCCAACATTGGGGCCAACGAGGCAAGGCACATGACGAGGAGCATCAAGGTAGTTTGTCCATTCTTCATCGTAATCAACAACACGGCCAATGGTAAGCCGGTCTTAAGGTTGGTTGAACCCTGTCTACGACAGGGTCGTTCACTCTGGCTTTACTGAGAGGCGTCCACAATCGCATCCTAGAACCGCTTCTTGGCCGACACACTCTTGACGCAAAGGTGCCCCAAGGGTCCTGTTGTCTCAAGCTAAAAGTACGCTGTTGGATAGAATATGGCTCACCCTTGTGGTCGGCGTCCAGGTGTTCGTTGCACCGATTCTTGCTTTCACAGCCACCTATATTTTGAAAATGGATTGGGATAATTGGACATTTTCCATCCAAGTCAATCTACTTCCATGGATTATCAGTGCCGCCGTCATGTATGGCATCATTTCTCTGATTCTAGGTTTGGCAGTTGGTGGGTACATGCCAACCAGGGTTGCCGAAGCCGGAGGATGGTTTCCAGTCTTGGGATTCACAAGGCGATTGAGAGATGCTGATTTGGTCGACAGAGCTCGATTGACTCTAACACAATCACCGTATGGAAAGGTGACTAGAATTGTCCATCAAGAAGTGAGGGTGAATGGGAGGCCATTGCTTGAAGTCCATGGTGGTTTACAATTGCTAGCGGCCCCTTTGCAACTCGTCCTCATCATGCTGCCTTTACTGGTACTCAGATTTGTACCCTCTGAATGGCTACAGGATAGGAGATTGCTCGAGTTGGCACTGCTCGTCTATCTGGTCGGTTTGGTCATCGGGTTGCGAATCTTTCCGAAGATTGCATCGAAGGTTGTCGGCGTTGCTGCGGTGGCCAGGAGAATATTGGTCGACCGAACGAAATTGGGGTGGTTGTTCCCAGTTCTATTACTGTGGATTATTGAACGTACAATTGTATCCATCGCGTTCCAAGGATTGGGCTTGGATTATCGTTGGCAAGACATTCAGGTCGAACGTGAATTCCTAGAAGCAGTATTGCCTGTTGAACTTGACATTCCAGAATCGAGCTTCCTAGATTTGTTGGTTGCTTTGTCTCTTTTACCCATGGCTATTTTCACAACCATGGCCGTACTCGGTGGCGGTGAACAAGATCCTCCTGGGTGGCTTGTAGGACAAGAAGGTCAATGGGAAAAAATCGGTGATGACAACGGCGACGCAGCCGCGCTACCCGCACCAGGGGATACCACGGAAGGAACCGGTACTGATGTCCATGAAGAACTCGTCGAAGATGAAGTCATCGAGGAAGATGAATCATTCCTCTTCAGTGACCTTGCCGAGCAACTCGACTCCTTGCCCGAGGATTGATTCTTCTAACGGTGGAAATGCAGAATTACCATCCATTAACAAGACTCGAAGCGAGCCGATGAATCGACCTTCCGAACGCATTCGACCCAAATCAGGTCGCGGTATATTCATCACAATTTTCCGACAGCTCTGACATCGAATAGAACGAACCTCCCATTGCAATTTCCCACCATTACAACATTCAACATCAGGTTCGCGCAAATTATTCACATCTTGAATCAATGAAAGTGGCAGCACCCCAAATCCTCTTTCGATTTCGAGAGGGACACCTCTAGAAATGGCAAACCAAGCCACGCCCGCGACCAAGCCAAAGGCAAATGGTTCAGGTGATGATTTGAGAACTAGAACCCCTAAAATGAGTGGGAGGAGGGCAATGATCCAACACATGATGTGAACCCTACGCATGAGCAACAATCTCAATACAAGATGTTCGTCAACTGGAATTGGATCAGGGTGAGGGGGGAGATTGCGTTCCAAATTCAAAAAACGCGTGAAGAATAACAATGGGACCCGGGGCAAGATAATGCCCAATAACAGCCCAAATGACAATCGGAATATATCCGCTTCAATCGACATTGATACACCTCAGGACTGTGTTCTGAGTTGATGGAGAACTTTCTCGACCTTGTCCATTCCACGTGAAATATCTTCTCGACCAATGGTATATGCAAAACGAAG
>JASLKO010000192.1 GCA_030747475.1 Candidatus Thalassarchaeaceae archaeon
TACAATGTTGAATCAATGGTATAATCACCCACTCCACCCATTGAATCTGAGGAATCAGGTGCAGTGACGAGATATGACACTTCAAACGCACAGAATGGGATGATAATGGCTGCTGCAATGGCCCCCATCTTTTTTGGTTCGGGCCAATTGTATCTACCGAGTGGAGAAACATCTGGTGAACGTGTTTGATTCATGATGAAGTGAGTAATGAACGCGGCACCCATGCCTGGCACTGAAGGAAAGATCCCATCCGCCCCACTGAGTCCTAGTAGACTCCAACCGATGACACCGACAAATGCGGCCACCATCATGGCCAATGAATGGTTGGTATCAGGGTTGTAACCCATCCACCTGATAATGAGGAGTGGAACGAAAATACCGCCAAGCCCATACACAGCAAGTACAACGAGTGTGAATACAGAATCCCCACCAGGGATGTATAGGCCCCCGATTGAAATTGCGGTGGCAAATGCTGCAACGACCAATGTTACCTTCTTCGTCGTCTTGTGATCTTCTCTCCATTCCGGTTTGATATCGTCTGTAATCGCTGCCGTACAAGCCAGGACCTGACTGTCTGCTGTAGACATGGTCGCTGCGAAAATCGAAGCGAGAATCATTCCGACTCCAATGGCCGGCATCGTTTCCATCGCCATCATTGGCAGACTCAATTCAGCATCGAAATCAGCTGCACTGAACAAAACACGACTTGCCAATCCAATAATCGTCATCAAAATGACGAACGGTGTTTGCCAAACGAAGAACCAGATCATGGCTTGTTTTCGATCCTTGTCTGTCCCTAACGTCATGACTCTTGAAACAACTTGCGGTTGCCCGGCAACAGCCAATCCACCAAGGAAGAACGCAAGAGCCCACATGGATACTCCAAACCTCAGATCGGGCGGCATCAAATTGGTCAACGCTGGACTTTGTGCTTCCAAACCCGAGTGCAGGCCACTAAATCCACCGACTTCACCTATGGCAATCCAACACAGAATACCTGACCCGACAATCATGACACACGATTGAACCGCATCCGTCCAAATAGACGCACGAATCCCACCCGCGTAACAGTAAGCGACCACGAGAACAAATCCAATTAAGATTCCAACCATTTCTGGCCAACCCAACATGACCAACAGCGCTTTGCCACCCGCTGTGAGTTGAGCGGCAGCATAGATGCTGAGGAAAAGAACAGAGAGGACCGCTGCCAACTTCGCTTCTGGCGCCCCAGCCTTTTCCGCAACCAAAGAGGACAACGAACGAACACCTCTGTCATTCCCTTCATTCTGGATAAATTTGTACAACCATGCCCATGCCAAGACTTGTCCTAAAGTGGATAATATTGCCATCCAAAAGACATTGTAACCCATCATGAAGGTAAATCCAATGGCTCCGATGAACATGTAACCTGAATTCCAAGTACTGACTGCGGACAGTGCGGCGAGAGCGGGATGCATCCCTCTCCCTGCAACAAGATAATCATCGGTTGTATCTTCTTTCACAAACATCGAGGCCAAACCGACACCTGCGAATATACACATGAAGAAAAGAAATGAAAGAAGAAGTGCAATGTCCATCATTTCACCTCAATTGAATAAGTCTGCACGCCAAGCGGTGATTTTTCCAGTAAAGGCCGATGCCATCACAGTCAAAGGACTTGCAAGGTACAATTTCCCGGGCCCAGATCGACCTTGGAAATTCCGATTGATGGCTGAAACAGTGACCTGTTCAGAATCATTTGAAACGCCGGGGCCGGCACCGATGCAAGCACCGCAACCAGGATCGATTAATTTCACACCCGCTTCAGCAAACATTTGCGTCCAACCATTCCGTTCAGAGAGTTCTTTGACAGTTTTTGAACCAAATTGAATGTAACACTCAACCCCATCAGCCACTGTAAGCCCCGCATCTAGTGCCGCTTTTGTGACCATTGCATAGTATGCAAAATCATCATCCTTACCAGCGGTACAAGAACCAGCATAGGCGATATCAATCTCAACATCACCTAGTTCGTCAATATACGCACCATTGGTTGGGTCAGAGGGCACACCTTCGTCAGGATTGCCGGGGTGCGCAACCATGGGTCGAATCTCATCGAGATTAATGGTGTGTACACCACCATCGTAGTGTGCATCTTCATCTGCATACACAAAGGCTGAACGAATTTCTTCTTCAGTCAAATCGTTACGTCGCTCAAGCAACCAATCAATTGTCAACTGATCTGGATCACAGATACCTGTCTTTGCGCTACATTCAGTTGCCATATTACAGAGGGTTGCCCGCTCATCCATCGAGATTGAAGCCAAACCAGGTCCGCCGAATTCCATGGAACGGTCTAGTGTATCGGAATGCTTTGCATAGTGCCATAAAATATGGAGGATGACATCTTTCGCAGTACATCCTGGATCTAGTTTTCCAGTCAGTTCAAAGCGAATGCTTTCGGGTACTTTAACGAAAGCAAATTGATTGTGAACCAAGTTTGCATATTCGGTAGAACCGACACCATATGTCAGTGCGTTGGATGCACCCCCCATACAGGTATGACTGTCAGTGGCCTGAATGAAATCACCAACATCGATGAATTCCTCTCGGGCGACTTGGTGGCAGATTCCAGGGCTGACACCATCCTTCGCCGAGTAATCACGAACACCAGTGTGTTGTTGAAACGCCACCTGTAAATCCCTCAATGTCTGAATCTTATCAGCGAATGGACCGAATCTTGGCACACCGGTTGCATACAACAAATGATCTTCAAACACAGCAAATTTAGGTGGATTGGGCAACGTGTAATCCTCACCATATTCAGCTGCCAAGAAATTGTGAACTTGAGCAGTTGTAAATTCATGACTATATCCTCCATCCACCGAAGCAAGGACTGCATCCCCTGGTGACACATAGCAAGCCGCACCATTGCGACCAATCAACTTGTTCGCTACGATTTTTTCAGCCAT
>JASLKO010000193.1 GCA_030747475.1 Candidatus Thalassarchaeaceae archaeon
TCCGATGGCAGCACATACTACACTGCAGCTGCATGGGTTCGAAACAGTTCAAACATCACCTCTCTTGAGCAATTGGAAGGAAACAATTCCTGCCACACAGGTTGGTTGAAATCGGCAGGAATGCTGATGCCAATGGGGTACATGATTGGAGAAGGAATGGTAGATGTGCAAGGCGATCCGGATGATATTGAATCCCTACGTACCACCATCGAGAGTCATTTCAACACAGCCACAATTCCAGAAAGTGGCGCGCAATACTACGGTTATGGTGGTGCATTTGAATGCATGACTGCTGGAGTCGGCGATGTTGCATTCGCAAAAACCTCCTCATACGAGGATCACTGTGAAGGCAATGAATGGTGCCTTGATCGTGATGAATATCGAATGCTTGAGCCAGCCTTTGGACAGGTACCCACACATCCAGTGATGGTGGACCCGACTCAAATTGATTCAGACAAGCAAGATGCCTTTGTTGCAGCCATGCTTGCGATGAGCAGTGAGATGTGGGTTGAGGATTACCCGATGGGTGAAACAAACTACACCGGTTGCTACAGCATGACAACCCATCAAGTTGCAGATATCCCTCAGAACACATGTGGTGGCGAGATTCTCCAGAATGTCCTCGAGAACAGTGGTGCGGTGGTCTCTGTAACCAGCCAAGATCATCTTGGCTCATACAGTGATGCAATTGCGAACATCCCTGGAATCACTGCCTACTTCGACGATAAGTACGGTAGTTAATCACAGAAAATACGGAAATCCGGCCCAGCCCTAAAGGGCTGGGCCGTGATACCTTTCAAAAAGGGGTCGCGAGTCGGACTCTTTGATGCCAGCACCTGTCCTCAGTATTCGACAGGCCGTGATTGGCTTTGAGAAGGACAACCCATTACTCGTCGATGTGAATCTCGACATCCATCCCGGGGAGATTATTGGAGTCATTGGTCGCTCAGGAATTGGAAAGAGTACCTTGCTTCGAACAATCGCTGGATTATTGCCCCCTATTTCGGGGGACCTCGATGTGCCCAGTGCAAAGGGGGAAATAGGCTATATTCCGCAGAGACTTGGATTGATCAACCATCAGAATGTGGGATACAATGTCATGATGGGCGCTCTCGCTAGAGCACCATTTTGGCAGACATTATTTTCTCTTCCCGGCATTGAGTTGAGGGAATCGGCCCGGTCTGCCATTGAAGCAGTGGGCCTTTCAGACAAGGTATTGGATTCGATTAGTCAACTATCAGGTGGACAGCAGCAGAGGGTTGCAATCGCCCGTTCAATGGTTCAGCAACCTACACTACTTCTTGCAGATGAGTGTCTAGGCGAACTAGATTCAGAAACTGCAAAAGAAATCATCGAACTGATTCAAAAGTTGGCCAAGGAGAACAATATCGCCATCATCATTGTAGATCACAACCCCGTTCGTGTTGCAACATTCTGCGATCGTGTTCTCCAAGTGAAGGGCACTCATATTGAGGAGGTGAATGTGTGAAAATCATTCAGCATCTGAAAAAGCGCCCCAGCCTTCTCGTATACATTGGAATCATCATTCTTGCAATCATGATTTCAAACAAATTGGGGATTACAATCGATAATCTAGGACAGGCGTGGGAAAACGCAGGAATCCTCTGGTCGGAAATGTTCCCACCGGATTTCAGCGTCGTCACGGAACGGGCATCA
>JASLKO010000194.1 GCA_030747475.1 Candidatus Thalassarchaeaceae archaeon
GACGGTATTGTCGAAACAAATGGTGACCATCGAATGCAAATGGCCGCTGTAATCTTGGCCACCAAGGTTGGAGCCGAAATTAGAGGCTCAAGACTTCACGAGGTGTCCTTCCCTGAATTCTTGGATTACATTCAGCCGTGACGTCCAAAATGGCCATCCAAACGATTGTGGCTCATCCGTAGGACTGTGGGCCGACCATGAACACAAGCCCAAGGATTCTGTATGCTTTGCATATCCAACAACAAGCGACGCATTTCTGGCAGCGACAATTTCTGATTGGCCTTTACCGCACCACGGCACGACTTCATGAACGCAACTTCATCGGCCAGACTTTCAACCGTGTCTAGGCGTTGTGCACCCGCTTCGAGTTCCGACAACACATCTGAAAGGAATCCTTCCAATTTATCGCTTCCGAGCAGGATTTGGGGCACAGCGGTTAGATTTAGCTCGGAATCGAATCGGAAACCAATTTCGTTCAAACGTTCTACATTGCCACGCAATACTTCCGACTTTGAGCCACTCAATTTCGAGATGATTGGAGAAACCAATTCTTGACTTTCCCATGATGCCATGTCTTCACGCAACCGTTCGTAACGAACCCGCTCATGTAGTGCGTGTTGATCGATAACAAACAATTCATCAGCACCTTGAGCAAGAATGTAAGAATCAGCAAATTGGGCCAATGGAATCATTTCAGGTACATCGGTCACTTCAATCTCCAATGGGCTCGTTTCAGGTTCATCTAGTGGAGAGACACTTTCTGCACCAGAGCACCAGCGATGCAAATCCCTTTCAGCACTGGAAAGGGCAGGAGATATTTTTTCGATGCCTAGATTCGGCAGTGTTTCTTGATTAAGTGGGGACTCACTTACATGTGTTACTGGTTTCGATTTTTTGATTGCATCGATAGGACCAACATAAGTGATCCTCGTCTGTGCTGATTCAGCCCATGCAGGAAGGGCTGTTTCGACTTTCTGAGGTGATTCAAAATCCGAATGCACCGCCTCTATTGGACTAGAATCCGGTGTCATCGAACCCGTTGGCAATTGCAATAGTGTATGCTTAATCGCCCTTTCCAATCGCTCAAGAACCCGCCAAGAATGCTTCAATCGGACCTCTCGCTTTGTAGGGTGTACATTCACATCAACCTCGTCTGCGGGAAGGTTCAATCTCAATACGCAAATTGGATGACGTCCGACCATTAATCGTGTGTGATAGCCTCGGCGAATTGCTTGTGTAAAAGGTGAGTTTGCAACAGGACGGCCATTGATGATCACATGTATTTCATCACCTTTGGAGCGGGTCAAATCCGGTGGAGATATCCATCCTGACCATTCTTCATCACCAGGGGCTTCAGCATCTTCATCTGAGCATTTTAATTCAACCAAACGTTCAGCTGGGGCGCCAATGAGGTCAAACAATCGGTCTTCAATTTGCACACCAGATGGGGTTTCGAGTACATTCCTTCCATCGATGCATACGGTGAAACCGATGCTTGGGTTGCAAAGTGCTTGTGACACAACAATGTCTACAATTGCAGCGGATTCGGTTGCAGGTCTCTTTTGGAATGAAAGACGAGCGGGGATATTGCCAAACAATTGGCCAACTTCAATCACTGTTCCCGGTGCAATGCCTACTGGTTCGAGCTGTTTTTTTGTACCATCATTTACACTGATTCGCATGCCTTCGGAATTCACGGGGCGGCTGGAGACTGTGAGTTGACTGACCATTCCGATACTGGCCAACGCTTCCCCTCGGAATCCAAGTGTATGTATGGCATTGAGATCGGTTGCGACCGACAATTTACTGGTGGCATGCCGCGTAACCGCCAATTCAAGTTCATTGGCAGGAATGCCTCCACCATCATCGATAACAGCAATTCGATCAAATCCACCTCGCTCAATCTCAACACGAATTCGTGTGGCTCCTGCATCGATACTGTTCTCAACCAATTCTTTGACCACTTGTGCTGGGCGTTCAACAACTTCACCCGCCGCAATATGTCCGATGGTATCATCGTCCAATTGCTGAATCGGACGACGGTTCTCGGTGGACAGGGCCATGATTATTCCTCCAACCATTCGTGGGTTCCTTGTAGCATTCCACGTAATTCGTAAATCAAATCCATGGCGTCACGTGGACTCAGCATATCGGGGTCAATCTCAGTCAACCTCTTTTCGATCTCAGATTCTTTTTCAACGACTCTTGCTGGAGCAGTACGTTGATTCCAGCCACCAAATAGAGACGATTGCCCCGCCTCTCTAGCAAGAGGAACGCCACCCTCTCCTGCCCGGGCACCTTGAGCTTGTGATTCAAGGAACAAGAGTAAATCTCGGGCTCGTTCAACCACTGGGTTTGGCAATCCAGCAAGACCCGCGACCTGAACACCATATGAATCGTCACAAGGACCATCGGCGATGGTGTGTAAGAATGTGATCTCGCCACCTGAATCTGCAACTTGAACATGAATATTGTAGAGCCCTGGGACTTCTTCAGCTAGACCAATCAATTGGTGATAATGAGTGGCAAACAATGTCCGACAGGCGATTCTGCGAGCGATATCCTCGGTCACTGACCAAGCGATGGCCAATCCATCAAATGTCGATGTACCTCGACCAATTTCATCGAGCAAGACAAGACTGTTGGGTGTGGCTCGACGAAGAATATGTGCAACCTCTATCATCTCCATCATGAATGTAGAGCGACCCCTCCGAAGATCATCATGTGCACCGACTCGAGTAAACACGCGATCGACTAAACCGATGCGAGCCTTGCTTGCGGGAACATAGGAACCGGCTTGTGCCAAGATGGCAATCAAGGCGCTGGTGCGCAAATACGTCGACTTTCCGCCCATATTCGGCCCGGTCAACAATAGGAATCTACGCTTGGCATCAAATCTGACATCATTTGGAACAAATCGCCCATCGGATTCGAGCACAGGATGTCGGCCACCAACAATATCCAAACGATCACCATCCAATATTTCGGGCTTGCACCATGAACGCTGTCGTGCATGATGGGCAAACGATGCGAGTACATCGACTGTGGAAATTTTCCTGGCGATTGCAGAAAGGTTAGCAGTGACCGCTTTGACCTCATCACGCAATGTACAAAATAGTTTGAATTCAATCGCATTTGCACGGCT
>JASLKO010000195.1 GCA_030747475.1 Candidatus Thalassarchaeaceae archaeon
TGTTGCCAATAGCTTTGTTTGCTGTGATGATAAATCTTCTATATTTCCCATTTCGAGAGCTTTGGCAATGGCCAATCTACGTTGGATTTCAGCCAGTCGATCCTCTCGCTTGGTGACTTGTTTGAGTTCCATTCGAATTTCGCCTGTCGCGGCAAGATAGATGGCAGAGCCAACAAACAGTATGACTGCAATCAACAATTGAGATACATGCATTTCTTCAGCCGATGTGACCCAAATTTGAGCACTGAGTAAACAGACAACTGCGACCGCAGGTGGCAATAACTTCTCCAGGTTTCTCGCGCGCGGGAGATAGATAGCAAGCAGGGCAATGGTCGCGAGGATTATCGCGAATCCAGTTTCCATATTGTCAATTGGATCGGGATCCAACAATGGGTGTAAAACCGTTCTATCCAAACCAAACATGACAATCTGGAGCGACAATAATCCAATGACTAAACTGAGAAGTTGTGATGATTTGCCTTCAACGTCACGTGAAAGTAAGATCGCGAGTGAAGCGCAAGTGAGGATCATAATCCAATAAACATCCCCACCTAGATTCCATTGCAACACGGAGAAAGCAATGGCCAAGCACAAGAGAATGAAACGAGGGTTGCCCTGATGTTGACCTTTTGCTTCCGCAACGATATGCACCGTTGTTAACGATGCAATGCCCAGTAATGTATACCATCCAATGTCATCGCTGGCGTCTGCAAACATTAGCCAGACGGCCAAACCTGAAAGCAACCCGAGATTCCACAATCGCATCATTCCTGAATCACGTAAGCGTGAACTCAATTCAGTGGCTCCAAGCAATTTACCTGCAATATTGACACCTGTGTCCCCTAAACTGACATTGATTGGATATTGAATTAAGGCTGCAATGGTTAGATAGATGGCGATATACTTCGGTTCTAGAACAAGTATTACGTCTCCAATGTCGATGTTCGGTCTGGCTTCGGAAAACGATTCAAGCGAAGATGTCCAAAATGTGTATACAAACATCCATGCCCATGGGGCCAATACTGTAGCACCTGCAATACTGGGTGAGGCTCGTTTCAATGCCAAACCACCTGTGGCCAAATGGACCATTGCGAGTGCGCTTAGGAGAAGTTTGCCTTCATCCCCACCCTTTGATGTGGATTCAGCTGGTATCAATATCGTCAATAGAAGAATTAGGACTAAACTACCCATCCAAAGTACCCGATCAGTAACATTTGATTGGTGCTGTAGAAGAATCCAGAACGTGACGATGGCTGCCAATATTGCGAACATTTCGTATCCGGAGATTGATGCGATAGCAATGAAATCAGTTTCAATGCCTACAAGAAGAATTAGCAGTACGGGCAATGATGCAAGAAGTGGTTTGAGAACTTCCATCGCTGCTACGCCTCGTACCACTAGATACGAACCACCATACACAGCTAGAAGGGTGACTAGAATCCCAAGCGCGTACCCTGTCGCATCTCTTCCACTGGCAAGCAAGAGAAGGGCGCCAATCATTCCCAAGCCAACGGATACCCCCCATAATCCAGGCTTTCCAAGGCCAGTGATTGAGACCCCTTTGCTAAACCAATTCTCTGCGTGTGAGAATCGGGCAGCCATCGACCCATTGATGCAAGTCACGGCTAGTGCAAGTAAGAAGAGGGACATGGGGTCAGCAAGAGGGAGAATTTTCAACGCTCCGATTTCAAGTGGTTCTGACTGAATGGCATGAAGGCCGATCCAAAGGTGACTTGCTGCAATTCCAAGAGAGGCTAAGTTTCCACTTTGTCGATGATAGGCAAGTCCATGCAAAAGCAATGTTGCGAAAAGAATCATGGCGACGATTCCCATTTCGCCACCAATTGATCCTGCTGCTGAGGCAAGCGCCAATGATACCAAAGTTGCTTGAGCCATTATCGCATCATGTTGATGTCGATAACCAATCAAAATATTCAACCCGATGAGGCCAATCAATGCAACTCCCAATTGTTGTGTATTTATCCAATCCCAATGATGAGCATCAAGGGCCAAACCATAGAGGAGTTTCATCGAAATGATCACCCACGTCACACCAAGGATATGCATGCCTTTGTCTGGGACCCAACGTTCTCCAAGGGTGAAGCCCAGCGTCGCTAAACCAAGCAAACCTGCGGTTGCTAACATTGGATCAAGGGCTGTGGCAACAACCCAACCAATCAAACTGTACACCACAATCATGGTGACCATTAAGGCCCAATGCAGGCGACGTTCACCTTGGACTGCAACTTCTGTAACCGTATCTAGTTCAGGTGTTTCATAGACAGTTCCATCGGGAAGAATGTCGCCCGGTTTAGGACCAGCATTTCTCTCAAATGGTTCAAACATATCCCCAATTGCTGCATCATGATTGTCTTCATCTTCTGATTCATGTAAGTTACTGCCTTCGGTTGCATCGGTAGGTGAACCTCCTGGTAAAGCAGGTCGCTTGGCTTTGGAAAGATCATCTGATGAAATGAAAGCATCAAGGTCGATGCCGCCACCCAATTGAAACGCCTTTGAATCAATCAGGCGATCCTCTGAAGGAGCGTTGGAGTCGTTGTCCTCGCCCCCGGCCATGTCACCAAGCAATGCATACGTCGCATAAGCGTCGCCCTGTAATGATGGAGGATTGTGGGGTCTAACTATACCACAACAAATGCGCCGAAATAGAAGTTCGACCTTCCGAAATGAACTATAAGGGTCAGCGAGGCGGACGCGCTATGGCCCTCCCGGTCATCGGCTGTGCTGACCGGCATGGCAACCATGATGTCGCGAATCATGGCTTGGATCCAATCGGTCAATTGCACTGGAATTTAGAATGGGAAGCGCTCTATGATGCTGCATTGCGCCGAGGTGAAGCAAGTCTCACTGCACAAGGCGTGTTAATGGCAGAAACGGGTGAGAGAACTGGTCGTTCTCCGAATGACAAATTCGTTGTCAGATCGGGCGATGAAAACAACCCGCTAACCGGCGATATATGGTGGGGTGATATCAATGTACCAACAACCCCTGAAATATTTCAAAAACTAAGTGCAAAGGTGCGTGATTATCTTTCAAATCGTGATGAATTATTTGTCCAAGATTTGCATTGTGGTGCGGACGAAGATGAACGGTTGGCAATTCGTGTGATCACAGAAAATGCCTGGCATTCAGCGTTCGCCCGAAACATGTTCGTTCGCCCATCAATTACTGAAATAGAGGGGCATGAACCTGAATTCACAATTCTTCATGCACCAAATTTCCATGCTGACCCGGATGTGGATGGAACCAATTCCCATGTGTTTGTCATGATTTCATTTGAAGAGCGGACCGTGATTATTGGTGGGACGCGTTATGCGGGCGAAATCAAAAAATCGATCTTCTCCATTATGAATCATATTTTGCCAGGGCGCGGTCACTTGCCAATGCATTGCTCATCAAATACCACCGGTGAAAACACGGCTGTTTTCTTTGGCCTATCTGGAACTGGGAAAACAACTTTGTCAGCTGATCCGAATCGTGCATTGGTTGGAGATGATGAACACGGTTGGTCTGCAAAAGGTGTGTTCAACTTTGAAGGTGGATGTTACGCCAAATTGATTGATCTCTCAGAAGAAGATGAACCCGCAATTTTTGCAACGACTCGGATGCCAGGATCAATTTTAGAAAATATTGTTGTTGACTCAAATGGCATCCCTGATTTCACAGATGATTCATTGACCGCGAATACTCGAGGCTCATATCCCATTGAATTTATCGAAAATCGAACTGAAGATTCCATGGCTGGTCATCCGCAAAATGTGGTCTTCCTTACCTGCGATGCATTCGGTGTACTCCCACCGATTAGTAGATTGAATCCTGCACAGGCCGCCTATCATTTCATTTCAGGTTACACAGCAAAAGTCGCTGGAACTGAAGTTGGGGTCGTAGAACCTCAAGCCACATTCTCAGCTTGTTTTGGGGCGCCCTTCATGCCACGACATCCAAGTGTATACGCTGATTTATTGGCCGAAAAGATGGCTGAACATGGAGCAAAATGTTGGCTACTGAACACGGGTTGGGTCAGTGGTGGTTATGGAAGGAGTAAGCGAATCCGAATCAAGTGGACTCGGGCATTGCTTAATGCGGCCTTGGATGGAAGTCTGAACGACACCGAATTTGTGATCGACCCTCGATTCGGATTCGAGATTCCTCAATCTTGTGAAGGAGTGCCTGAAGAGATACTGAATCCACGAGATACTTGGGGTGATGGTGTGGAATATGATATTACAGCGGATCAACTCGCCCGAATGTTTGATCAAAACTTCCAGCAATTTGAACAAGGAACCAGTCAGGAAGTTCTCGCTGCAGCCCCAAAGCCACTCTCTTGAGTGGCGATTTCTGAAAAACCTTAGACGAGGGGGGTAGTGGGACCTCTGATGGACGTCACTGTGGCCAACCTGTTTCCTTCCCTTCAGGAACCAGGTGGAAAAGTAACTGGGTTACGAGTGCCTGTGGATGAGCCAGCGTGGGTTTTGCTCGATAAATCTCGTTCAGATGGTCTTGCATATCAATTGGAATTCCTTTTACAAGCGCTTGGATCAAATCGAAGAGGTTTACATAATTCTGTCACAGTGGATGAAACAAAAGGGCCAGTTCACATTGTAGATGGCACATTGATTGGACCGAGTGTTCATATCGAAGGGCCGTCATATATTGCAGGTGAAGTGCGGCATGGTGCCTATGTCCGTAGCCACTCATGGATTTGTAGAGGTGCGGTTGTTGGACATGCGACTGAAATCAAACATAGTCTCTTGTTACCTGGGGCCAAGGCACCACACTTCAACTACGTAGGAGATTCAATTTTGGGCAATGGTGTGAACCTTGGGGCTGGTTGCAAACTTTCCAATCTGCGCAATGATGGAAGAAATATCCGAATTCACAATCTAAATGTGGACACCGGATTGAGAAAATTTGGTGCAATACTTGGAGAAAATGTCCAGATCGGATGTAATGCTGTATGCAACCCTGGAACCGTTTTGGGACCAAATTGCAATGTGTGGCCCAATGTTACTGTGAGTGGTGGACATCCATCTGGTAGCGTGCTAAAGGAGTGACTCGAATGGCGCGACCTAGATTGCATGGGACAGATGGAATCCGTGGCAGGGCCGATGAAACACTAGGTGCAGCATTGGAATGGGATGATGAAGGAGCACTCAATGCACTGATTGAACATCGTGTACTATGCAATCGCGCGATGCGAATTATTGGAGAGGCCACAGGTTTGCATTTACTGAATGCGGTTGGCAACTCACCATTGGTCGTTATTGGCTGGGATCGGAGAAAGGCAAACAATGGACTGGTCGATGCCCTTGAATCAGGACTTGGAGCCGCTGGATGTCGAACAATTCGAGTTGGTGAAGTCCCCACTCCTGGTTTACATCATGCAGTGTTGGCAAGTGCGGCTGATGCTGGAATGATGGTTACTGCAAGCCATAACCCTGCAACGGATTCCGGAGTTAAATTGTTTGATTCCGATGGGTATAAGTCAATGCCAGAGACCGAAGATAAAATTTCTGAACTTGCCTGGAATTTAGCCGATGGAAGTACCGCCGCCCCACAAGGAAAAGGCGAAATCTTGGATCAAATTGATGGTTTGAGTCTCTACAAAAATTTCCTCAACCAGCGAATCGAATCTTTCGACTCGCTCTTCGATTGTCACATGAACTCGAATGATTTTGATTGGCAAGAAATTATTGCATCACCTGGACTATTACTCGATTGTTCAGGTGGAGCGGGAACAGATTGGTTCGCAGAAGAACTCGTTCAGCGCAACATACCTTCGATTGAAGTGAGTAGTCGATTGGATCCAATCAATCATGAATGTGGCGCTGGTGAATTTTCACCAACAGCAAAATGGCTGGCTTCTGATTTACTCATTGAAACTCCTTCGCATCGATTGCTTTGGACTATTGCGAAAAGATTGGAGGAGAATGAAGGCGTCCCATCTTGGAAACCTGGGCAAATCATTGCAGCCGCACTCGATGGAGATGGGGATCGATGTTTACTCATTGAAGGTACGTCGGATGGATTCAAAATTGTCGATGGAGATAGAATGTGTGATGATATCATCCGAGCCGCTCTATCTGCAAATTCAGGAAAATGGAAAATGGCCTCAAGTAT
>JASLKO010000196.1 GCA_030747475.1 Candidatus Thalassarchaeaceae archaeon
ATTCTTGGAAGAAGCGATGGCAGCAGGCATGGGAGGCCTCAAGGGACACCGGAGTGTAGGTGGCATTCGAGCCAGTTTGTACAATGGGTGTCCGTTGGAAAGTGTGGTTGCCTTGGTCTCGTTCATGCAGGAATTTGAGTCTCGACATGCCTGAATCATGCTTTTTGCCAACGAAGGCATGAAGTGAGTGAAGTTTGGCCCCCAATCATGGTGGTCATTGGCATCGCGATGCTACAGGGTGCCCGCCATGCCCATATTGGAGCCATTCAACGAGCAGCGAATGAGTTGTCGATGAACATTGAAGTCGTTGAATTACGCACTGCTGAAGATTTACAAACACAAGCGATTGATGCACTGATGCTTCCTGGTGGAGAGAGCACAGTGATGCGATTACGAGGCAATGATGTAGCAAGCCGCCTCCTTCCTGCATTGTTCTCATGGATGCGAGAAAATGAATCTCGACCGGTCCTAGCCACTTGTGCAGGTGCCATTCTTTTGGCCGATCCACAAGATGGTGGTGAACCATTGGTCGATGCAGAAATCGATCGCAATGCCTACGGTGGGCAAGCGGATTCATTTGAATCGGCACTGGATTGTGGATTCCCGGGCATCTTCATTCGAGCCCCACGCTTTGGTGAAGTTCACAACCCAATCGAGTGTACACTCAATGGCGAGGTGGTTGGAGTCCGCAAGGGAAATCGAATCGCATTGACATTCCATCCTGAACTGAGTGAAGATTCACGATATCATCGAATGCTACTGGAGGCCTGTGCATGATTGAACTGCCATCCATCGATGAGGCCGAGGGTTGTATCCAATGCCAAATGGGTAGCAAACTGGTGTTGTTTGTCACCGGTCACTGTCACTGGATGTGTGATTATTGTCCACTTTCTGAAAACCGGCGTGAAATCGATTTCATGTACGCCAATGAGCGACGGGTCGACATCGGAGATTGGACTGCTGTACTTGAGGAAGGTCGCGCGATGAATGCGACTGGGACTGGCATTACTGGAGGAGACCCGATGATGGCTGCAGAACGCAGCATGGAAGCCTGTCGAGTACTCAAGAAAGAATTCGGGCCAAGCCACCACATCCACCTGTACACAAGCATCCCATTCAAGCCAGAAGTGGCGCAACAACTGGCAGATGCAGGTTTGGATGAGATTCGTTTTCACCTCCTCAATCTCGATTATGAACGATATGTATCAACCATGCAAGCTTGTCGTGATGCAGGGTTGTATGTGGGCATTGAATTGCCATGTGAACCCGATCAGGAAGAGCGTCTCCATCAATTGGTTGAGGAGATGAGGAATGGTCCTGCACTGTTCCTCAATCTAAACGAATTGGAAATCACGGTTGGCAATTATGACAACATGGAAGTTCGCGGATTCAATCTTTCAAGTGAAATTACAGCGGGTGCAGAAGGCTCAGGTGAATTGGCAAGAGCACTGCATGCCAAGGTGACACCTGAATACGGATTCATGGTCAAGTATTGCACCGCCTCGTACAAGGATTCTGGACAGTTGAGACGCCGGTTCTTGCGCCGTGGTGAGCACACTATTTCACCTCATGAACAGTTGACTGAGGACGGAACCATCATCTTCGGGGCCATCTGGTGTTCAGATGATGATGCGCAGAATTGGATTGAAGAAATTCAAGAACAAACCGGCATCCCTGAACAATTTATTTTCTACGACTCGTCTATGGATCGATTGGAGATTCCCCTGTTGTTGGCCGAAGGAATCGCAGCTGAGGTGGATGCACCTGTTGCGGTGGTCGAGATTCACCCCACACACGAGCGATTGGAAGTCGGTGTCGTCTGGTTGAACGATGTGCGACCATAGTGATGTTGTCGTCGGATTCAAGAATGGCAGCCACTCCGGACAGTTCGATGTCGGAGGATGAAGCAGCCGAAGAGGTGGTTGAAGAAACCCCCGAAGAGGAAGAAATTGAGCCCACTATTGAGGATCTATTGGCGGCCGCAATCGAGCGTGCTGAAAAAGCCGAGGCCGAAATTACCTACAAGGAAGCAGACATTGTCAACATTCGAAGGCGCAATGCTTCCGATCGTGCAGAATTGCTGAAATTCGCGGGATTCAATCTTTCAGGACGTATCCTACCAGTTCTAGACAGTCTAGACAGGGCACTCGAAGCCGCTGAAGAAGGTCCGCTGACAGATGGTGTACGGTTGACTCGAGACAATCTACTCGAGGCGCTTCAAGCAGAAGGTGTGAAACCGATTGATGTCGGCTCAGAATTTGATCCCAATACCATGGAAGCATTGACCACATTGCCGGCATCCGATGACCATCCAGACGGAACGGTCATCGACACATTGGAATCCGGTTGGATGTACAAGGATCGCGTTTTGCGTCCGGCTAGAGTTGTTGTCGCCAAGGAGTGAGAGCATGGATCGAAAACGGTGGATTTTGATTCCACCTGCGATTTGGATTGCGTCTCTATTTCTCATCCAAATATTCGGTTCAATTGTCGCACCTGATTCATCGGAGATGCCAGAGGAGTGCCCCGAAGGGAGTCAAAATTGTGCCCGGGTATTGCTTGAAATTGATGCATCACCTCAAGATGTCCAAAGTGCAACGATGGATTGGATCATGAGCCAAGATCAGACAACGGTTCAATCGGAATCTGAATCTGATTCCCACACCGTATTTCGCACCCGTTGGATGATGTTTCAAGATGACTTCTTTGTCGAAAC
>JASLKO010000197.1 GCA_030747475.1 Candidatus Thalassarchaeaceae archaeon
TCAAATTAGTGTCCTGAATATCTGTTGAATATGTGGATGCTAACTTTTGCATGCGATGTAAGAAATCATCTCTAACTTCAACAGAAGGTTTCTTCCAAGGCAATCGCTCGGTAGTGTCCAGTTGAGCTTCCATGCGCTTTCGAAAGGCATCACGAACATCCAAGTGTGGAGCATATGTTTGTGCTTGATCATAACATAACCAGGCTTCATCAAAAGTATCTAATCGTTCATGGGCCCTCGCCAAATCAAGCCATAACTCAAAATTTTGAGGCCGATTTGAGAGTAATATACGTGACAACTTCATGCACAATTCTGTATTTTCTAGACCCCACATTCTTTCGATACGGCGACCAAATAAAACGTTGCACCTTGGATCTGTTAAGTCCAGAATTTCGACTCGACTTGCGAACAAAATAACACCATCTTCCCCCATTGAGTTAAACCATATATCTGGATCGAGATGATCGGTAGTAAGCGCTGCTTCAAGTAATTCAATGCCGACATCTAGGATTGAAACCCCTTCCAGTTGTGTCACTTGTTCTGGGTCACGTCCGAGCACTGAGAACAAATCACTCAACAATGCTCGCAGTCCAGTTTCATCGCATAACTGCACTTTGATATTCGCCAAAACACGCCAATTATCAGGATGTGTAAAATCAAACAACAATGCCTGTCGAGCATTTTGTTCTGCCCAACCCAAATTTTCTACACTGCGCTCAATATCATTGTTGGCCAATTTGATGAATTTATTTGCTTGGGACCTATGCCTGTCACCCAAACTCCTTCTTGGATGCTGAAGTTGACCAGACAAACTTTGACTCAAGTCATCACCTATTGTACAGAAGTATATGGCCCCTTATCGATTTCAGGTGACAATGTTGCATCATATCCTATTTTGGCGGTTGTGCCATCATCGTTACGAGATGGATCGAGACTGCTGCCTTTTTGCCCAGATAGAATGATGGTATCCGCATCGGGCTGCCACCTGGTCATCATGGCCCATTCTACTCGAACTGGGTCACTCACATCAATATCTTTGTCAACAATCGTCACCATTTTCATGCTCTTATGTCCATTCAATGCAGCCTTGATTGAGTTCCGACCGTCGGCAGCATCATTTGGTGTAATGCTGACAACAGCAGACAACCACCCACACCCACCTTCTGTCATGTGTACATCATGACATGTTGCTACCTTAGAAACAGCTGATTTGATGGTTGGTGCCCTAGGCAAACCCATCAGTGCCTTATGCTCTGCTTCGGCAGGAATTAATGCATGAAACACGGGATTATTTCGATGATGCACAGAATGGATTCTAAACACGGGCTCCATACGCTCATCATCCAATGTACCAGTGATATCCACATATGGTGCTTCCACGTCATCTTCGGCTGTAATCTCGGCCGTCATAGCATATTCTGCATTTGCCGGCACAGGTATGCCATTTTCGAGACAAACTACTGGTAGTGGATTACCGTAAAATTTGTTGTGCAGTGCTGATGCAACTGACAATTCATCGATATGTTCGTCAAATGACATTGCAGCTGCCAACAAGACAACAGGGTCGCACCCATTTACGATTGCAATGGGTATTGTATCACCATTTTCACGAGCCTTGTCGAGCATGGTGCGTAGGTGTCGGGGAACTAGTCTGGCCACAACATGATTTGTGTCGCGCAAAAATTGGCGATGGAACGAAACGTTACGTTGCCCTTCGTATTCTGCAATGACAATGCTTGCAGACATATATCGTCCGCGATCTTCGCGATAATGGTGTGGTATTGGCAATGATGTAAGATCTACATTCACTTGTGTGTTTTCAAGAACTGGCGCAGAATCAACGGTGGCTGTTTCAATACGATTATTCATTGCCCAACCAAGTACATCGATCAATTCACCAGGGGTCAAATTTAGTGCAGCGCATAACCTTGCACGCGATAGTACATTGACGGCAAATTGATGACCCGGAGTTTCAGCACAATCGGCTACAATTAAATCGTGCTTTCGCGACACTGAAAGGTCGAATAAGCCGTGGATACAAGAAATTGACTCGTCCGGATTGAAGGCATTGACTAGATGATCACGAAAGGCCATGACTTTATCGGGGAGAGTCAAACGTATGATAATTAGGGGTAAATGAACTCAAATTCGTCATTGCGTCGATTGATTGTCACCCGTCACGCTCATATACGGTGGGTTGGTCGCCGGATTGCTCCGTAGGAGAGGTATCGTACATGGGTCGCGGATTATTCTCAGGACCAAAGATGAAATCGGACCGTCTAAAGTTTCGATGGAAAGATAGCGGATTCAGAAAGCGTCAAGAGAAGCGCCGTCAAGGTGGAGTTCTGAAACATGACCCACTCCAGGGCAGTTCACAAGCGAAAGGTATCGTTATCGAAAAGGTCGGAGTCGAAGCCAAGCAGCCCAATTCTGGGATTAGAAAGGCTGTCAAAATTAGTCTCATTCGAAGCGGTAACAAGTTGACAGCTTTCACACCTGGCGATGGTGCCATCAATTTTATCGATGAGCACGACGAAGTCATGGTCGAAGGTATCGGCGGCCGTCAGGGTCGTTCATACGGAGATATTCCAGGTATTCGCTACAAGGTTATCCAAGTCAATGGTGTTTCACTAGATGAAATGGTCCGTGGCCGTAAAGAAAAACCAATACGCTGATGGAGTTGGTAAGATGTCCGATGAAGAAATTGACGAAACAACTGATGTTGAAGATGTAGAAGAAGTTGAGATTGACGTCAGCCCAATCGCAGGCATCGGCACACTTGTTTTTGGCAAGTGGGATGCCAGTGAAGTGACCTGCGAAGATCCAGGTATCGCACCTTACGTTAATCTGCGAACAGTAGGCACTCCACATTCTGGTGGCCGCCATGCAAACGCATGGATGGGCAAATCAAAGTTGAGTGTCGTTGAACGCTTCATCAACGGACTCATGAGAGATGGTCGTAACGGTGGTAAGAAACAATACGCAGCCAAGGCCTTTGATCAGGCCCTTGATGTCATTCATGAGAGAACAAAAGAAAACCCGCTCCAGGCATTGGTAGATGCAATTACTCATGCTGCTCCAATGGAAGAAGTGACACGAATCAAATTCGGAGCCGTATCCCAGCCAAAGGCTGTGGACAGTGCCCCTAGCCGACGTTTGGATGTCGCTATCCGTAATCTATGCAAAGGCAGTATTGCAGCGACTTACAAAACAACCAAGACGTTGAAGGACGGTATCATCAGTGAGATACTGAAAGCGAAGGATGGCGATGTCGCCTCCTTTGCAGTTGCCAAAAAGGAAGAAGTTCAGCGTATCGCTGCTTCCGCACGCTGATTACCTATTCCTCTCACGTGCGCGCGCATGCGCATAGGCGGTTTTATCAACCCAATTCAGGTCGCCGGGCTCACCTAGGTGACAACATGGGCCGTAAAGAAGACAATATTGCAAAAGCGACAGAAGTCATGCACATTCGTGAACAGATTCGCAACCTATGCATTGCAGCACACATTGACCATGGAAAGACGACACTATCTGACAATCTAATTGCCGGTGCAGGCATGATGTCTGAGGATTTGGCCGGTAAGTCACGAGTTCTTGATTTCGACGAGCAGGAATCTGCGCGTGGAATTACAATTAATGCAGCAAGTGCTTCTATGGTGCACGGTGTAGAAGGGACTGATTTCCTGATTAATTTGATTGATACACCAGGTCACGTTGACTTCGGTGGCGACGTGACAAGAGCCATGCGTGCAGTCGATGGATGTTTCATTCTAACTTGTGCTGTTGAAGGGGCCATGCCCCAAACTGAAACAGTTGTACGTCAGGCACTCAAAGAAAAGGTAAAGCCAATTCTATTCATCAACAAGGTAGATCGACTAATCAATGAGTTACAAGTTACTCCTGAAGATATGATGGCTAGATTTGAACAACAAATCATACGCGTCAACAAACTCATCAAGCAATTTGCACCTGATGAATACAAGAAGGAATGGCAAGTTAGTGTAATGGATGGAACAGTCGCATTTGGTTCAGCATACCATAACTGGGGTATCACAGTCCCATACATGCAAAAGTCAGGTATTAATTTCAC
>JASLKO010000198.1 GCA_030747475.1 Candidatus Thalassarchaeaceae archaeon
ATCAGAATCATCAGGGGGGCAACAAAAACAGCAATTTGGGTTGAAGAGCCAACTGCAATTGAAAATGATAAATCCATCTTGTCACGTTTGGCTACAGTTACCGCCGTAAAATGCTCAGCTGCATTTCCAAAGAAGGGAAGAAGAATTACACCAATGAACAGCGGTTCCAATCCCAATGACTCCCCACCTTCAGCAACCGAATGAACAAGAATTTCAGCCATCCAGCCCAATATGATTGTAGACCCAATCAGGAGTGTTATCGCCTCTCTTTGCGACATTTTAGCCGCCTCATGCTCATGTGTTCCATCAGTCGCAAACAATTCTTGATGCGTGCGCAATTGGAATAGCAAAAACAACCCATACAGTACGATTAGAATGAGTGCTGCAGCGTGGGATAAATCGACCAATCCATCTGCTCTTTGACTTTCTTCTGGCAGAAATCCATACGCAGTTGGTAGAGTTAATGTGATTACAGCAAGAAGAAGAAGGGATCCATTAGCACCTACTGCTGCAGGAGAAAATGACTGCACTTTATGATGTATTCCTCCCCATACGAATGCAAGACCGAGCACCAATAGTAGATTGCCCAATATGGAGCCAATTAAGGAGGCTTGAACAATTTGTACCATATCGTCACCTGCTGAAATGTCGTTGTTGCTGTAGGCTTCTGCTGCTGCTAAAATGGCCATTCCAGCAATTATCATTTCAGCCGCATTTCCAAAAGTTGCGTTCAGCAACCCCCCGATTGATTCACTGGTGCGCAAGGCAATCTGTTCAGTCGCTTGACCCATTAGGAAGGCGAGTGGCATGATGGCCACCATCGATGCAAGAAATGTCATCACAGGATCGTGCTTGATGTAAGCAGCGTAGATTGTAACTGGAATTGCCAATAGGAGCACATTCAATTTCACTTTGGATGGATTGATGGCATCCATCAAACCGTTCCACCCTTCAAACTCTTGATCTGGTATGGTGTCATCAGACATCTCAATCAGCCCCACGTGAACATAACATGTCCATGAAGGCATCCCTCAAGCAACATTGAGTGGAGTGTAATTTCCCCATGGTTCAATGTTTCGAGTTGTACAATGTGATGGAGCAGTTTGAGGGTTACACATCACAGGACCTTCGGGCAACCATATCGAATAACCGACCTCCAAATCGCTTCCTGGGAAATCAGTAGTGATAAAATTGGCACCGGTTTCCAATGTATTCTCAAAGCGAGTATAGTTCATTTCACGGGCCTCAACAGTGGCTTCATCGGGTCGAGTGCGAACCATGAATCCCATTTCTGCGGCATTTCGAAGCCGCTCCCCGTGGGTGTCGGGATTCACAAATGAGATGATGCTTGCAAGCGAATGATTTTCTTCCACGATTGCGAACATGGTTTGATTTTGTAACGTTGGATATCGCTCAACGTAAAGGTCACGAATTTCGGTTTTATCTAACAATACAAACAGCACCTTTCCCCGACTTTCTTCCAAAGTAGGCCAACCGTTTGTTGTTATCGCTGAACGTAAATCAGCGGCATCACCTTGTACATTTTCAGGTGTAATGATTTGTTCAGTAGGCCAAGTTGCAGAAATTTCAGACTGTATCATTTCTAAAATATCCAATTCCTCGACCAATAGTGGTTCATCCTTTGGTTCAACAAATATCCACAGTGGAGCATGATTTTGATTTTGATTTGACCAATTCAATAGAATTTCCATACAACCAATAAAACCCAAACAATTGGTTGAGGAATCTCGTAAGGTGTGGAACACTCGAAGGCCCATGCCTGGAACATAATGCACGTCCAACTCAAATTGACGAACACCTAGACGATCGGCTTGAACATCGAGATTTGCATGTGTGTAATTGTTCTCTGAGTCAATGGTTGAAATCACTGGCGTTTTGACATGATACGAATTGTGAGTTCCTTTCATTCTGAGGTGATTCAATCGAATTTCTTCAAGTGGTTGTTCTTTTTCTTCTTCACCAATACAACCAATCAATGCAGAAAAAAATAGAAGACTTGCTAAAATTACAGCAGTCGATTTCATTTCAACACCTATACATCTGAATAATATGTTTGAATGGCATCTTCCAATTCCAATCGGACATCACTTTCGTCGAGGGTGAGTGTTTGTCCATCTCTGCGCAATGGTTTTCCATCAACCCACATGTCGAGACAATTTCCATGGCTGTAGATTAGATTGGCCAATAATCGTCGCCCATCCCGTCCAATTGGTCTCATGCGGATGTCGTTGAGATCCCATGCGACCCAATCCGTAGACCCTCGAGCACCCAATTCGTAACTTTGGACAGGATCTAATATTGTGGCGTCCCAATGGTCATGCCGCTGAATCAAACTTGCAGCTTTCATTTCAGCACGCATGTCAAGCGCATTGTTACTCGCAGCTCCATCCGTCCCCAATCGAACATCAACACCTGCTTCCATCATCGCAGGATAGGACATGGTCCCTCCAGTGGCCAATTTTTGGTTACTGATTGGACAATGGACAGCGTGTACTTCATGTTCAGCAAGGATTCGCATTTCGCGTTTGGTCACCCAACCACAATGTGCGCAAACAGTCCCCTCTTGGAAATATCCGATACTTTCCAAATATTCGATTGGATACATGCCGTGTTCTGCATGACAATCAGCCACCTCTTGACGTGTTTCTGACGTATGAATGCTCAATGTACAACCAGTTTTGTTTGATACTTCTGCGGCTTTTTTCAACAAATCTTCAGAGCAAGAATAAACCGAATGGGTTGCGATTCCATATGCCACCCTTTCTGGAGCAGATGAACCCGTTCGAACCAATCCTTCGACATGCCTTAGGGCATCCCCTGAACCCGCTTTGAAATTCGGAGTCAGTCCATCGGTAATCGGCCCACAAACAATCCCGCGGAGCCCAGCATTGGCCAGAACTTCACCAACCACTTCGGGATGGTAATACATGTCGCAGGCAAACGAGGTTCCTGTGGCGATAAGTTCGGCTGCAGCTGCCTTGGTGCCAATTTCTACAAACTCAGGTGTCAGTCCCTTTTCGGTTGGAAAAATACTCTCTTCCAACCATCGCATCAATGGCAAACCTTCCCCCATGGATCGATTGAGGACCATCGCTAGATGTGTGTGCCAATTTTGAAATGCCCTAGTCAACAAACGTCCATTGCCATCGATTTGAAACTCAACATCTTCATCCCCAATACTGCGGAGCCAATCACCGTCTGGGCGTAGGATAAAATCACCCTCATGCGGCCGGCCATCGGTATCGATAAGCCAACAATCAGTATAGCGAACCACACCTACAGTCTCGTCCGCCATGGAGGGTTGAGGAAGACGGCCCACCATCATGGTTCTTGCCGCAACTTGAAATCAGGCGCTTCAATGGACAGCCGATGTCGGACCCCTATCGCACGCTCGGGGTTTCCAAAGATGCCCCTCATGCTGAGATCAAACGAGCCTTTCGTAAATTGGCCCGGCAATATCATCCAGACAGAAATCCAGACGATTCTGCGGCCGAAGAGCGATTCAAAGCGGTTCAGAATGCCTGGGAAAAAATTGAGACGCCTGAAAAACGACGTCAATATGATGAAGAACAGCAGATGAAACAGGC
>JASLKO010000199.1 GCA_030747475.1 Candidatus Thalassarchaeaceae archaeon
CTCTGTACCGGTTGAATCAAGACTTCCAATGTTTGCAAACGCCGTATTCAAAGCTGATTTTTCCATTGGCGGAGGTGCCTGAGCCTTGCGAAGTGACAACTCTCTTTCAGCCTCCAAGCGTTGTTGTTCCCGTTGTTTTGCATCTTCAGCAATGAAGGCTTCACGAATGTCGCGTTCGTGAATCCGACGCTTCATTTCTTTCACGGCTGCTCGTGATGGGCGATCCCAACCACGCCAAAATTTCCAACAAATTGGAATCAACACAAAGGCCGTCAAGGCCACGATGAGAATCCATTCTTTGATGCTCGGCACAATTGGGCCAATCGCTTCTCGTTCTCAAGATTCACGGTCGGTCTCTTGCCCGGTCCAACTCGCCAAGGTTCGTGCAATATGCGCGGGAACATCACTGGCAGAAAGGCCTGGGCCATATTCCAGTGCGGCGGATGCACCAGCAGTGCGCATCAATGCACATCCCAATCGAGCTGCAGCCCACGGACTCATGCCTTGGGCGAGCAAACCAGCAATGCAACCACTGAGTAAATCGCCAGTGCCGCCGACTGACATACGTGCATGTCCACCAATCGCAAAGCAATGACGACCACCAGGGGCCCACAATTGATCTTCTGCACCGGTACGAACAATCACACAGGATTCATCTTCAACCACACGTGAAATGCCATCTCGACGTGCGCGAATCTGTAGAACTTCAACTGGATCTGAGGCTCCAAGCCAATGTTCCATTTCTGTTGAATGGGGTGTCACAACTCCAACCATGCCCATCGGCCATGCATGAGAGGGTAGAGCACGTATTGCATCGGCATCAATGACCAATGGGATATTCGATTCAACGAGTTTCTCAATGAGGTCACATACCGCATTGATCGTGGATTCTTCTCGACCTAAACCGGGGCCAATGAGTACGGCTTGACAACCGCGCCCATTCAATACTCGGTCAAGGATGTGACCGACCGACAATGTCGTCAAATGGGTCGTATCTGGAATCTGTTCAGGAATGAGTGATAATGGCCATTCAGCCCGTTCAACCGCGTCTGATGGCATGGCCAAATGAATGAGATCGCAACCGCTTCGTTCTGCAGCCAGTCCTGCTAGAATCGGGGCGCCATGATACGGACCACCGCCAACAATCAGCAAGCGGCCACGGTCCCCTTTTCGAGCATCTTCTCGGATGGGTGGATGGCGGCGTACATCACCGGGACCACAATCTTCCACTCTTGCAGACCATGGCAAATTTGCAGTGTGAATTTCTCCAACATCTGGGTGTACTTGCCCATTTTCTTCGCGCAACGCCCACTTTTCGGCATGATACGTGACTGTAGCCGATGCTGGAATCACGTCTGGCCCACCAAGGCCGGTGGGCATATCACACGCCAAAACTAGAGATTCTCGACCCCGACTTTCAGCCAACCAATTGCGAACATGTGCGACATCGCCACGAAGTCGAACGCCTGCATGTCCTGGGCCTGCACCAAGTAGACAATCGATGACCAAAGCGGGATGACCTGTTCCAACCGTCGATTGCACCTCGGGCCAGATTGACAATGGAATCCCTGCAGCTCGGCAGCGTTCTCGATAATTCTGCGCGGCTTCACCGCGTTGAATCAAATGAGTTGCCAGCAAGCGTACATCAACACCATCTTCGAGTAACCCTAAAGCGGCTGCAAAACCGTCACCACCATTGTTCCCTGGACCACAAAGAATCCAAATCGGACCTCGCTTTTTCCCCATTGCATCAAGCATGCGTACAGCCTGAGCAGCCAACCCTTGCCCCGCAGCTTCCATCAGATTGGAAATATCGATTCCAAACGCTGAGGCGTTGTCATCAAACACGCCAACCTCAGCCCAGTGCATGCACCAGCGAGCGGGCTCACGGCCCCTATCCTCGGCTTCCACAATGGGACTAGGATAGTTCCGCGTCCATCAGGTCTTCGGCAGATGTGAGGTGTTCCCAGCCTTCAATGACATCTCCCACCACACCGATGAGGTCATCATCGCCACCGGGCAACATCGAGATATCTGCACCTGCTCCAGCACCTTCTGGTACATTTCTGTACAGAGGTCGAGAGACCAAGAGATGGTTGAATCCAACGAACAAACCACCGACAACACCCCAGAAGAGCAAGATGATTGTGAGTCCCTTTGGATTGCTTGGATCCCACACGTCAGGTGTGTTGGCAATCATGTCACTGAAGTAAGATACGATGAGGACAGTGAATAGAACTGGGAAGGCGATGAACATGAGGAAATCCCACCATCGACCAATCCACAAATCGTTGTCTCCAGTATTGATGAATTCATCTCGGAAGGCAGGTACACCATGCTTGATGTAACCCATCAAGCCAGCACCTGCTTCTCCTGCATCGACCTTCTCTCGCCAAATTTTGAAGCCAAATTGCCAAATTGTGTAAGCGATGAAAAGACCGCTGAACATCAGACCATATCCCCAAATGTGATCTTGGACTTCCAAAAATTCGGGGAAGCGAACACCATCTTCGCTGAGTCGAATCCAAACAAATGTTGACGGGAGACCGAATACGACCAATGCCACTCCAGTCATCCCAACAGCCTTGTTTCGTTCAAAGCCATGGTCGACAAAGTTTCGAACACAAAGTTCGACGGTTGAAATCATACTGGTTAGCGCTGCGAATGTCAGGGCGAGGAAGAAAGCCCACATCATGATCCATTGTGTCATTGCACCGCCTGGAGCTTGAGCAAATACCTCAGGGAGGGCGAGGAAAGTGATGGCGCTTGAACCACCTGTAACGGTAGCCAAAGGGTCATCTTGTACAGCGAAAATTGCACTGAGTACAGTCAGCCCAGCAATGATTGAGATACTGTTGTTGGCCAAACCCATGGTGAAGGCATTGAGGGTTGTATCCTCATCCTTCCTCATGTAAACAGCGTATGTAATGGCCATGCCCATGCCAGCTGAACAAGACCAAGCCGATTGAGATAAACCATTGATCCAAGTTTCTGGTTGCATCAATATTTCCATATCAACGCTGAACATGAACAGGGCACCATCCATTGAGCCATCTGACAAGTCCATCCATAGTGCAAGGAAAAGTGCGAGGAACAAAAGAACAAACAAACAGATCATCATGAACGTGTTTGCCTTCTCAATCATCTTTGCACCCCCCCATATTGCTGCAAGGGTGATGGCGATCACCAATACTTGGAAGAGAATGACGTATTCAGTCGACATGAGGAAATTATTCCACACCTCAACCGTATCGACGCCTTCACCTGATAATTTACCGCGGAAGCCCAATTGGAAGTAATTCATACACCAACCAGCGACCACTGCGTAGTAGAAACCGATCGCACATGAAATCCAAGCGGTCCACATGCCCATCCAAGCAAATCTCTTCCCACCAAAAATACGGAATGTACCGATGGTACCTGTGCGGCTTCGCTTGCCCAGAGCAAATTCAGCAATCACAAGAGGAATCGACCAAACAAACAGGAAGAACAGCCATGGTATGAGGAATGTGCCTCCACCATTTGCACCAACCATTCGAGGGAATCGCCAGATGTTTCCTGTTCCAATCGCCGCACCGATGGTGGCGAAAATCAAACCCCAACGGGAGGAGAACTCATCGCTTTGTCCCATCCATTTCACCTCAATCTAAAGCGCCGACAATCGAAGGTTCGTCTGTGTCGGATTCATTCATCTTCTTTATCGCAATTCCAAGGCTACCCCAAACGGTACCTGCGACGATACAGAATAGTAAGAATGCAAGGATTGCGTTGCCATAGGGTGCTCGATATGCAATGCTGATTTCTTCGTAGGTCCCTTCTGGTTTTGGATAAGAGAATGGGAACGTTCCATCTCGAGTTCCGAGCATTGATTTGTAGTGTAATTTACCACTGAAGTCTTCAGGTACTGGAAGATTTGCAACGATGAGGAAACCAGTTCCATTGTTGTTGAGTGAACAGTTTTCTCCAGTTTCTTCAAACCCAGTCATATGCCACTCTTCTTCAAGCCATTCCTTTGCACCATAGTCGCTTTGTTGGCGACTTGGTTTGACGGTTCTCCACATGACGTGTGACAATGTATCATTGGTCGTAAGTGGGAATACCGGATCAATGCACATCGAGATTGGAATCGGACCTGATTCAGGAATTACCAATTCCTCTGAGTCCACAATCCACTGGAATTCTTGGACACCGAGAGCTGCACGTTCTCGCGGGTTGTCTGCAATTTCAAGCATGTAGAATGGTATGCCCACATTGCGAATTGCAATCTGGGCGATATCATCAGGATGCTGGTGGAATGCTGTTCCAATCTCGATGGTGTAACAGAATGAATCGTGGACACCATAATGCCAATCACAATAGTCACCTGTTGTTGGATACAAATCACTGCTCTGCATATTTTCATATTTGGTCATCTCAGCCATTTTGTCGCCATGATAAATCAGGGCTTCATGGTCAGGCGTTTGACAATTTGTACAATGGCCCCATGGATATAGTACCAATTCGGAGTAGGAATGCCAAGTTAGTGTGGCTTTGTAGTCAGATGAACCATCACCGTCGTCATCATTCATTTCAGTTAAGTCTTGGATAAATCGTGTTTCAGGCTCGGAATTTCCGCCCCACCAATCTTC
>JASLKO010000200.1 GCA_030747475.1 Candidatus Thalassarchaeaceae archaeon
TCGAGTAAGCACACCGTCGCCGCATACAGCGTCAGCACCTCGGCTAAAGCGAAGATTGAGGCTGCAGGCGGCGAAGTCGTCAGCATTCACGATTTGATGAAAAAGAATCCAACAGGCAAGGGGGTGTACATCCTTGGCTGAGGCGATAACTTACGTTTACAATGCAGAGGACAGGGTCCTTGGTCGATTGGCTAGCGTCGTTGCAAAGCAACTGATATCTGCTAAGAAAGCAGGTGAAGACACTCGTGTCATCATTGTCAATGCTGAGAAGGCAATTGTAACTGGCAAGCGCACCAGCGTGATGTCAGATTACAGAGCGAAGTACGAATTGAACCACGCCCGAAAGGGACCGTTCTTCCCACGCATGCCCGACCAAATTCTCAAGCGCACCGTTCGCGGTATGCTACCCTACCAGAAGAACAGCAGTGGCCGTGGTGCGCTTAAGGCACTACGCGTTGAAATTGGCACACCTTCAGATCTTTCTGGAGATTTGCCAGATGGCTGTGAATGGGGAGATTCAAGCAAATTAGAACGCCCACTTCCTGACCGATTTGTCCGCTTGGGTGAAATCAGCAAGGAACTTGGAGTCACTGTACGATGGGAGGTTGAATGAACATGGCAAAGAAGAAGCAATCCAAAGTCGTCAATACATCTGGCAAGCGCAAAACTGCAATTGCTCGAGCCACCGTTAAGGCTGGCAAGGGTCGTGTTCGTGTGAACTCCGAACCCATTGAAATTTTACAACCTGAAATGGCTCGAAATAAAGCCATGGAACCTTTGACCATTGCTGGTGCAATGAATCGCCTTGGTTCCGTAGACATCAATGTCAACACCATTGGTGGTGGACAGATGGGTCAGGTTGATGCTATCCGCACCGCAATTGCACGTGGCTTGGTCCACTACAATGATGGTGCAGAAGGAATAGATGAGGAACTCAGAGATGAGTACCTTCGATTTGACAGAAGCTTGCTAGTGAACGACCCGCGCCGAAAGGAACCCAAACACCAGATGGGCCGTGGCGCGCGTGCCAAGTGGCAGAAGTCTTACCGTTGAGGTGATATGAATGATAATTCCAGTACGATGCTTTTCATGCGGCCATGTAATCGGACACCTTTGGGAACGCTATTCAAATGGCGTTTCAGAAGGCCGAGATGCCGGAGAAATGCTCGATGAAGTAGGACTAGAGCGCTATTGCTGTCGAAGAATGTTCGTCTCCCACGTCGAACTAATCGATTCAGTGGCGCCATTCAGCGTAACTCGATCGCAGGAGTGAATACCGCTCATCTGTGAAAACAGATGTCCCGGGCCCGTAGGTTAGCTTGGCCAATACTTGACGGCTGGGGGCCGTCAGACTCCGGTTCAAATCCGGACGGGCCCACCTTAGGTGGGCACTGACCGCGAACGGGAGGGTTCAAACCGCATCCTGAACACCAAGGATTCCATGCGAGAGCGCAGTTTCAGTATTCTAGTCCTGTTTAGCTTGATGATGGCACCTCTGCTTCTCGCAGCGCCGGAGGCGCTGCGGGCACCCACGCACGAGGGGGTGGTGTACTCAACCGATCAGATTTGGTCTGGTAACATGACGCTCGGCGATGATGTCACAATTGCAAATGGGGTATCTCTGACAATTGAGGCAGGAACACAACTCAATGTCACCGAGGATATCACAATCACCATCGATGGGGATTTGGATGTTCAGGGTACAGCCGCTGACCCCGTTGCAATCTGGGGTTCTTGGGTCGCTGATACATCCGTTCAGGCTCGTTGGCAGGGATTCCTGCTGAATTCAGGATCATCAGCCGATGTTGTTCATGCAGAGATTTCTGATTCACGCGGTGGATTCGATGTTGAGTCCGGTGCCAGCCTATCGATTGAATCAACAAACCTCACCGACACCATCATTGGAGTCTGGGCCAAAGGAAGTGTTTCCGGCAGCGGATTTGCATGTGAATCAGCCACCACATCCTGTCTGCGTGTCGATGGAACAACCGACCTGGTAGGGATTGAATCAAGCAACAGTGCCGAGGTTGTACACGTCCACAATGGAGGTGATGCGAATATTGATCTGATCATATCGATCAACGATGCTGACGTGATTGTACTGGATGACGGTTCCACATTCTACAGTGAGGTTCAGGCTGAGGAATTCACTCGCCTAATCCGAGGGAGTGGCGCTGTCACAGCCTCCGTGAGGCCGACTGGTTTCAATTCAGGCGAGGTTCTGATTGAGGCCGATTCCTTGAGCGGTCTCGTTGTCCTTGGTACGGGGTGTGCTACCCAGTGTATTGTGGATTCTCTCATCACAGGCAGTGTCGAAGATGTCGAAATCGACTCGCTCTATTTCACCTGTGAGAGTAGCATTGCTTGTGTCGATGCACAGATTGATGGTGTATTGAAATTACAATCACTGATTGATTCCAATGGCACATTCGCGCGTCTTCGTGGAACAGGAACCTTTGATGCCGAAATGTCAATCACCACCACTGGTCAACTGTTCGATGTTTCTGGCTCAGGTGAGTTGAACATAGAGGGTTCAACATTGAGTGGCGATTCGATTGGAACCATTTCTGGTTGGTCATTGGATATTGAGAACACAACCTTACACGCAGATTCCAACGGCCTTACCCTTCTTGATGTTGAAGCAGAATTTGATCAAGTCGAATTCTCTCATGATTATCTGCTATCGGACACCTCATCAATTGGAATTATGGCTGTATGGTCTGAACTATCTGTTCATGATGTGGAGATTATTGGTTGGAATGAAGGGATTCGTTGTGACTCCGAGTGTCGAATCAGTGGAACAGAATTGACATCAGGTGGAGGGGGCCGCAACAGTGGTAGTGGACTTTCAGTTGATGGCGGAACAGTTCAAATTGAAACATTGAGCACCTCAGCATCCGATGTCGGAATCAAAGTTTCAACCGGTTCTATCCACATTGATGATTGGAATGTTGACATGACACATCGCACATATGGTGTTGAACTTTCAGATGACGCCCATGCCATCATTCGAAATATGCCAGGAACAACCACGATTGGAACCTACGACGCTTTTGGAGATGGGACTCTATATTGGGGCTCAACCAGTACTCCAACTCTTGCGGTCAGCATTGAAGAACAATTCACAGAATCCACGGTGACCGTCACAGATTTGGTTGGCCAAGCCATCGTTGGTGCAAAGGTTGCAGCCCATGGATTTGATGAAGTGACAGATGCCTCCGGAGAAGCCACTCTTCCACTGCTTAGCGGGGGGTCATTGGTTGAGGCAGAAGACCCCTCTAGCGGCATGGGCTCTAGTGCGACTCTAAGTCCGCCGAGTGGAGAAATACAGATTGCAGTCGTCCCCGGTTCAGGTGATTGGACAATTCCTTCAGGTGTTGACGCACGTCTGGTTTCCGGTGAATTTGTGTTGGATGGAAATTTGACCATTGAAAGTTCAGCATCTCTAATGCTCATTGATTCTACATTGACAATACCGCCAACAGCGCAGTTGAATATCCAACCAAATGGTAGATTGAAGGGCGACAATGGATCATTCAACGGTGGCACAGCATCGTTAACTGCAGGCATTCCATTGGTCGGAGAAGGAGAAGGCCTCACCCTCTCAACAGACATCACATTCACCTGTTATGACCCATGGACTTGGGTTCAAACATCAGTGACCGGCTCACTACATTTGAATCAGGATTGCGAATTGATTCTCGATGGTGGACGCGCAACAGGAACCGTGGTTGTTGAAACAGATGCATCTCTGACTCAACGCAGTCATCTGAGCGTAGCCGTTCTAGATACGGGAGAACCAGTTGAAGGAGCCAATGTATCTGTTGCTGGTGCGGTTCAAAGCACTGATGTGAATGGGCAAATAGAGACATGGTACACATGGAGTGTCTTTGATGAAAATGGAGAAACAAACAATGGAGCTCAACAAACTGTTGTGATTCAACATGCCAATGTGAATCGATATCGTTCATGGATACCAACAAGTAACTCAGAAATCGAAGTGATGATTTCAACCGTGCCCACTGGATCAACTTCACAATCTATCCGTTTGGATTCGGTCTTCTCTCCCTGGCATTTGGGTGATGATTTACTCGTCTCTAGCGGAACAACACTGGAAGTCATGCCGGATGTTGAATTATCACTTGCCCCTAGTGCAGGTATTGCTGTAGAAGGCCATCTTCTTGTGAATCATGCATGGGTTGGCGGAACAGCCTCAGATGGGATTTCTACCACTTCAAATGGCAACATTCAGATGACATCAACATCGTATTCCGGTGGGCCTATTTCCATTGGTGACGATGGTGTAGGCTCTCTTGCTCAGATGACAATTTCAGATGCTCCAGTGAGTGTTATTGGTTCAGGATTGCTAGAAATAATCGATGGAGAAATTTCTCAAACTGACATTTGTATTCGTGCCACTGGGACGCTAAATATACATGGGACCTTAATTGAAAACTGTGGAATGTATGCCATTTGGACTACAGATGCATCCCAGTGGATGGAAGAAGTTTTGATTGGCCCTGGAAGTTCAAATGGTGCTTGGATTCAACAGGGGTCAGGCACCCTTTCTGGTTGGAATACAACGACCTATGATGGCGATGGTCCGACTTTGTTCCTCCAAATGGTCGATCAAGATCTCTCTGTAACTGACATGACACTTTCCACAGGGACTGGAGAATCGGCCTTACACATTGAACAAGCAGATAATTTCGAACTCAGCAATTCTACAGTGTCTGGTGCCCCCGGCATTCTCATTGAAGAGAGCCAAATGCGTCTACTACAAGTCGATTTATTTGGGCCGGGAGATGGAGTGGGAATTGTTGTCCATGGTACCCCTTCATCTGGAACGATTATCGAAGGTTGTGACGTTGATGGGTACGATACAGGCCTCCGCCTTGAAGGTGGTCCGGAAGAGGTCAATGGCGTTGGTGTAACCATATTCAACTCACATTTCCATGCGACGACATCAATTGATTCCAATACACTTCCATTTACGATATTAGGTGGGGAATTAGATGGCGTCATTAGGATGAATTCGCTTGACAAACCTTGGTCTGCCAATATTGTCGATCACGAAGATATAGAGGTCAATATTACAGGGGACGCACGGTTGTTTATGTCACACACATGGAACATCATCTCACCATCCAATATTACATTGGTCATGACCATACCTGAATTTGATTTCACCCTCGGTGAGCAACAGTTTGAGTGGGTTTCACCATCACAAATTATCATCACGCATCAAGCCTATACTGAATCTGGAATGGTGGATGCTTGGTATGGAGATTGGACTGCCTCTTCCCAGGGATATTTGCCAACATCAGGCCAGCTTCAACTTGATACAACAGGTCAAAGACTCCTCACAATTGAAATGAGTCTTAATTCAGCCCCTGTTGTGACAATCGATGGACCGGATTCAGTTGAACTGAATGCCGGTCAAGCCCTGAATTATTCAGCAACTGCAATCGATTCAAATGGGGATGAAATCACTGAATGGGTTTGGGTATTGGAAAACGGAGACGACACCATCTTGGTTGGTGATTCACCAACGGGTACAACCTTCGATACAGAACAAGGAGAGTGGACACTCAGAGCCTCAGCATTCGACATTCATGGGGCAGAGGGAACAGATACAATCACCCTGACAATCAATGCAGCGGATGCAGACAATGATTACATCGATAGTTGTCCATCAACGGGTGCCAATGCTTGGTGGGATGCAGAAAACAACCACTTCTGTGGCCCAGATGTATTCGATGTAGATGACGACAATGACAATTACAGAGATAGTGTCGATCAATTCCCCTACGATTCTTGTGCCCATCATGATCTAGACGATGATGGATTGCCTAACAACATCGCTCCAAATTGTGAAACTGACCTTGTTGCTGACGATGACGATGATGGTGATGGTGTTGTTGATTCAGAAGACATTGACCCCCTTGATCCAGCGATTGGTTCATTTGCAGATTCTTCTGGTGAAAAATCTTTGATTGCAATCGTATGTAGTCCAGCAGTCGTATTGACACTAGGACTCATCATCGTATTCTCAACATTCGCTTATTTGAGATTCAATAGTGAGATGCGTCGTGAGGAATAGGTGGTCAAATGCAATCTGAAATCGCCGTCGTCGTCATCGCGATGACAGCCTCAATCGTCCTCTTCGATGGGTGGAAACTGAGACGGGCTCACATGGACATTCCAAACCTCGGCCAATTTCCCACAGGGGGAATGGCTTGGAAGAGTCAGATGAGTCAAGAGTTGGTTCGAAACATCACGATGTTGGGTGCAATTATCGTCATGATTGCCGCACCCTGGTTCCTCGCAGAACGAAGTGGAACTGCCACACACTGGGTCATCATATTCGATGTACTACTCGCCATTCATGGATGTTGGCTGGTCGTTCCTAAGCGATATGCGATTACCAAAGACGCCCTATGGGTAGACGGATTTTCAGTGGACTGGAACCGCTTGTGGTGGTCTGGATATGCAGGAGGTTCAAGCATCACATTGCAGCGCAAAGGTTGGTGGAGACTGGCTCCACTACCGCTCGGCGGTTCCGAAGAAGATCTCGCCGCAGCAGCGCTTAGAATCGATGCCATCATGGTTGAAGAATGGGAAACTCTTGCCAATTTACTCCAGGGTGAAGAATAATCAATATCGTTGACCTCAAGTACTTCCACGTCCCCTACGGGGACGTGGGCTGGATAGAATTTGGACACGACG
>JASLKO010000201.1 GCA_030747475.1 Candidatus Thalassarchaeaceae archaeon
AGCCATAATTCCACCTCAATTTTTCAATTGCAAGTTTCAAACTCCCAATTGGAAATTTCCTCACTCATAGACCCAAGTTTCTCTGTTCGGAATCCAGTCATTCAATCCTTCAGGGAACCACAATCCAAGTTCAAATTCGGCTGTGTCTTCACCATCACTTCCATGGATCAGGTTGTAGCCCATGTCCATTCCGAAGTCTCCTCGAATGGTTCCCATATCAGCTTCACGCCCATTGGTTGCACCGATGATGTTTCGACAAACAGAAATTGCGTCTACACCTTTCCATGCCATTGCAACAACCGGTCCAGATGTTACAAACTCAACGAGTCCCGAATAGAATGGCCGCTCCTTGTGAACAGCATAGTGCGTCTCAACAAGTTCTAGACTAGGAATAATTGATTTCAAACCAACCAGGCGAAGTCCTTTGCGCTCGAACCTGTTGATAATTTCTCCAACCAATCCTCGCTGTACACCGTCTGGCTTTACCATTACGTAGGTCGTCTGCATATTAAGCACCGAACCGGGCGACCGCCCTCCCCTATTTCAGGACGCCGCCGTATCAGGGATACGGAGGTGGACCACAATTATGCTGTGGGGCCTTACTGTATTCCGCCCTTGACGTAGCGCCGCGTCCACTTGACCTTACGTGGATTGCGGCCCAGTTTCATGTTCTTTCGAGCCTTAGAATCTTTGAACCAAAGAACAGTTCCGTCACGCTTGACATACATGACACCAGTACCTGGCTCAATTTCTTCACCAGAAAAGTTGCAAATTCGACGTTCTGCCATATTTTTCACCTCAGCGGACATTGAGTTTCCGTGCTTCTCTGCCGGTATCTCGTAGCATTAGAATGTCTCCGACACGAATAGGTCCGACAACGTTTCGAGTAATGATCCGACCGACGTCACGTGGGTTTGGTGCATCGTTTACACGCACCTTGACTTGTGTTGCTTCACCAGTCATCCCAGTTCTTCCAACAACTTCGACAACTTCGGCAGGCCAACCTTCTTGAGTCATTTCAAAATCCTCCTAGAAATTCTCTCAAATTCAGTTGAGGGCATCAGTGTGCCCTTTGACACCGTTGAAGGCTTCTTCAGCACCTTTTGCAACTTCCATCAATGCAATGGCTGCAGTCTTGCCGCCACTGTTCATGCCTGCTGCTTCAGCAAGGTATGATTGATCTTCGACATAGATGAATGGAATTTTTTTCTCTTTGCAGATTAGCGGTATATGTGCCAGCAATTCTGCAGGGTTGACGTTTTCGGCCATGACGACCATCTTTGCCGTTCCACGCTCAGCTGCTTTTGTGACTTCATTACTGCCTTTCTTTAGACGCCCATTTCCGTTGCCTACGAGTTTGACTAGTTCGTAGACGCTGTCTTGTACGTCTTTCGGGGTTTCAAATGCTATATGTACACTCATTGGATTCACTCCTCATGTTGGTAAGCCGCCGCACGGCGTGCCTCGTATAAACGCAGCGGAAGCCCCTACGGGGCAAAGGAATGCTCAAAGGACCTGTTGAATCAGGTCTTGAACCCCTCTAGCAATTGCTGGAGCGCCGCTTACAACAGAGCGCGGATTTGGTAGGGAATCGGTGGCATGCACGCCATCTACATGGTTTGCCAAGCGTGTTATGGCTCCTCCAGTAAACAGTCCATGGGTGCATGCGGCATGCACTGCCTTGGCTCCTTGGCGGCGTAGCGCATCACTTGCTTTGCAAATTGTGCCACCGGTCGAAATCATATCGTCGACAATGGCAACAATTGCTCCATCTACCTCCAAATCCTTCGCTTTGTGTTCAATTGTATGGGCATCGATCCGGATTTTCTCGAGATATGAGAAATTACAACCGATTGCATTGGCCACATGGCTGGCGCGTTCAATCGCTCCTTTGTCAGGACTGAGCACGAAGTCTGGGCCAACGGTATTTTGCAAATGGGTTGCAATTTCTGGCATGGATGATACGAAAGCAACTGGAACCTCAAGATCGTCCAATACTGCAGGGGCGTGAAGATCGAGCACAATCATGCCATCACAACGTCGAGTTAGCAATCGAGCCAGTAACTTGGCAGATACAACCTCTCCTCTTTGGAATCGCTTATCTTGTCGAGAATATCCAAAGTAAGGTACTGCTAGGAAGATGCCTGGACCAGCATCATCCAATTCTTGTTCACCTTCTCCTTTGAGGTTGCTCATATCTCCACTGCGTACATCATGAATCGATTCTAACATGAGCAGTGCTTCTACAATCCCCGAATCTGGAAATGTTGTGGCCACGACGACAACAGGTTCATTTCGTATCGCATCGATACTCTCTTGCGGGACTCGAACATATCCCTCGGAGTCGGGAAACCGACGTACTTCAAGCGGATGATGCTCCCAACCCAATTCATTGGCAAGTGCCGCAGCCAGGTCGGCTGCGTTACTGCCAGAGACGACTGCCATGATTCAGCGCCAATGCTGACTGTTCATGTTGTTTCCCATTGAGTAACGTCTTGATTATAGTGGAAAAGTGGACGAGGCAGGATTTGAACCTGCGACCTCCCGGTTATCAGCCGGGTGCTCCAGCCAACCTAAGCTACCCGTCCAGAGCAACCCGGCGACCGACGTCCCCGAATTAACGATGACGGTTGCCCTCAATCCTCTAGAATGCCTTCGTTAATCTGAATGTAACTTGGCAATGAGCGTAATTTATCGTAGGTGCGAGACAGCACGACTTCGTCCAACCGCGCTCGAGTTCGAGCCAATGCGGTTACTGGGATGTCGATGGTTTCGCCCAATGCATATCGTCGTTTTATTGCAGATCGCAACTTGACGGTGATGCCTCTGTAGGTTCGCTTAACTTTCACCATGCCGATTACAACGCCCAATTCCATACCGTCGTCATCAAGCACAGCTCGATCAAGAAGTTCATCTGGAGCGTAGAGTTGCTCTTCGATTCGCACTGTATTTCTCCACCTGCGTTGTAATTCACGCATTGATTTCGAAAGTTTGACCGACCCATCATCTTGGATTGAATGAATCAATTCCTTAGACAGTGGTGCGTGGTCAGCTGGCTTGCGCATGTACTCCTCTGCAACGTTCGGTTGAACTTGTAGGCGCATAGAGCGCACGCGATCCTCGTTGGGGTGATATCGTTCTCCAACGATTGTACCCACCAGATTTTCTCCGACGTATACTTCTCGCTGAAGAAGTTCCTGTATTCTGTAATTGTCGTCTGTCATATTGCTGTCTCCTGTTCTCGCATCCCATCCTGCTTACTCTCCCTACGGTTCGATTGGGCTATTAAACCATCCCATGGTGAAATCAAATCAGTTGTTCAATTGAAAAAGGCTGATAATCACATATT
>JASLKO010000202.1 GCA_030747475.1 Candidatus Thalassarchaeaceae archaeon
GGTATACATTATCCATGGGATGCAAGATTGGAACGTTGACCCACATATGGCATTCCCAACGCATCAAATTGCAATCGACAATGGTTTCGAAGTGAAGGGATTGTATGGTCAATGGACCCATGATTATCCCGATCGACTAAGTGGTCATGAAGGTGGAATTGGGTTCCCTTGGTCACTGCGTTGGGACTGGGCTGATGATTTACTTGAATGGTTTGATTTCTATCTGCGAGACATTGGACCACAACCTCGACTGATTGCTGAAATTCAGGATGATTTGGGTGGTTGGAGAGTTGAAGACACTTATCCTCCATTGGATACAGAATGGAATGTCACCACCCTCGATCAATGTGAAATTGTTTCAGGGGGGGCAACCGTCACTTCAGCGAGTCAAACCGTGCTTGATTGTGGAACCATGGAAGAAGATTTCAGAATTGTTGGGATGCCAACACTGCACATGGGTGCACGAATCTCAGCGTTTCCTCCAGCCACCAGTGGACACCTCTTCATCGAGATGCAACGAGGTAGTGATGGGTCGCATCTAGGTCATGCTGTAATGGATTTGAGATTTGCCGATGGGGGCAAAGATGGTCGCGTGCTGGCTCCTGGTGAAACTGTTCTTGCACAAATGGAATTCTTTGCCATGGATGTTGTCGTTGAAGCCGGAGACAATTTGATCTTGGTGATTACTCAAACAGGTGATGATTACGTACCAAGTGCAGTGAGTACTGCTCCAGTGACCATTTTCCTCGATGACAGAAGTACGCTTTCACTCTCTACTGTTACCCGTACATGTGATGATTTGTTCTTGCCACCCATGCAAGAACAATACGAACAGTGTCTATGATGTAAATCGGTCAGCGCGGAAAATTCGCGTGCTTACCCCTGGTGTAATGTGGCAAAAGTCTGGAGTGGTTGGATCGATTTCCAAATCCAATCCGCATGCCAATTCTGATGTGATTGTATTCTCTTGAATTGAACAGGATGCTGTGGCGAATTGCCAAGGTGTGTGTTCGACATCCACGACATGGATTTGGCCGCGATGCGAAGACACCAAACAATATCTCTCAAACAGAAATTCCTCAATTGTAGATTCGGCTGCAGTGGTATATTCAGATTCTCGCTTAACTTTAACATCCAATGTTGATGTGGTACGATTCGATTGGAAGTGCTGTGATTGTGAGTCATATTTGATCTTCTGTGAACTCCTGTAATAGGGCAGACTGTACCAATTGCATCCAATGTACACCGCGCTTCTTGATGGTGTATCCAATGACAAAAACCAGACGCCAGCTTTCCCATTTACAGTTACATATGTCCGTAAATTTAGTTCGGGGAAATTAGACACAAATGGCAACCATGGCAAAAATCGAGGGCGTATTTTTGACATACGGAAAGGGACTACTGTGACCCATGCTTCTCCATCAAATCGATCTAACTCTACACCTGATGGCAATTGCGATTCCAATCGGGTAGTGGCATCTTCAGGTAGTCGCCAATGCAACATCGACAAGTCGACCCAGTCCTGTCGCATCACCCAACCCATGGTTTTTGTTGGAACGGTCAAGCGCTTAATGATGGTTGGAACAGTTGCGGGAGATACATTCAGAAATGGTGGTGTAAGGGACCGTAGTATGGGACAAAACGGAGCGGGTGTATTACCTCGTTTGCACATGTTGCATACCTGTCCATTTTGTTGGAAAATACGCAGTCTAGCAGAACATCTTGATATCGAGCATGAGCGGATTCAAGTCAATGCAATGAAGACAAAAAAGGAACTCAAATTTGCCGGCGATTGGGGAAAGGTCCCAGTTTGGACCGAAGCTGATGGGGAAGTTGTGGTAGACTCCACGCCCATTATGAAACATATTGATTCCAAATACAATGAAGGCAAGTTGTGGTCTAGTGATGACGAACAAAGGCGTGATGAATGGATGGAATGGGTCGATACCAAACTGTCCAAGGCTACGATTCCAATTCTATATGGTGGGTTTTTTTCCGCACTCAAAACAACGAGGAGAGTTTCTCAATTGGAAACCTTTGGATTCTTTTCCAAACGAATCTATGCATGGGCGGGGTTCCCAATCATGTGGGGCTTCATTGCCCGTAGCCGTGTTAAGAAAGATGGGAGAAAACCAAAACAATTGTGGCATGATTTGCTGACTGAATTTACAAATGAATTCGGCGGAAATGCATTCTTTGGGGGAAGCGAGCCCGATTTGGTTGATTTTGCTGCGTTTGGATACATGCGTTCAATATCTCCATTTCCACAATTTTCACAACTCGAAGATCATGCAAGTGGCATGGCGTGGTATCGACGTGTAGAAGCAACACTCAACGTGTAATCGTGGCTTCAATTAATGGTGAGAACACCAATGAAGACGAAGCGGAGTGACGAGCCGCGTTGTCTGTGAAGCAAATTTTTGGAGGATTGCCGGTGTTCTCTACCAGTTGAAAATTGTCAATTTAGCCTATAATCAAAACCCCGAAACGTGTAATCATATTCCGGATTATTGCGGTAAGTCGGAAACTTCGGACTCAAATTGCCAAAATACGGAAATTATTCTCGCTTAATCAGCGATAATGTGATTAAGAATGCGAACAACCCTAAGCAACAAGAAACATAGAAATGACCCATTGAAAAGAATCCTGTGATAGTCGCAATTCGAATAAGGCCAGTACTCTTGGTTCGTATCCCGATGCCTGCAAGTAGAATCGTAATGAGGCTTAAACCGATGAAACCCGCACCGAACATGTCGTACAAAGCTGCGGCAGTTTCATCGTAAAGTTGGGTTTCATTCTCTCGTTGTGATTCACTAATGTCAATCCAATGACGACCTGATGAAAGTTCAGACCCGTTGTGGAAATCTGATTCAGATGGCCATTCAAAGACGATGCGTGTGAACCCAATGGGCTCGAAGGCCGCAGGAGCGTTGAGTAAAACGAGATTGGTGTACATGTCACCGTCCGGTGAACCAATGTCGATAATCACTTGACCTGGGTCAAGTGGAGTCAATCGAAAACTGCCATCTTCTGATGTGGTCGCGTAGACATTTTGTCGGTCAATGAGATGTGCTTCAAAAGAATAATTCGCAAGCGGATTGCCATCCTGATCTTTCAAAATTCCATCCAATATTGCTGATTCACTCGGTGCACCGTACGATTGTGCATAGATGAGCTCGCGATGCGTGTACACGCCCGACGTTCCATCCAAGTAATCCATGCCAACATAAAACCCAGCAGATGCGGCTAGAAATGAAAGGAAGGCAGCAAGGACTGCTAATCGATTGAGGGGTAATTCACTTGGAACTACTAGCTTTGCACTAGAATTCTCAAAAACGGCTGGCTCCGCTTGTGGGAGTCCCTTCAATACCGGCTCCTCGTCCACAGTTGTTGGGAATTCACAGTCACTCAAGGTTCTTCGCCTAGATATCCCATGTATAACGCCAGCACTTTGCGATCTAAAGTCGCCAATGGAACTGATTCTGGATCACGGAGGATTTCGTTTTCCAATGGTGGTGAAATATACACCGTGATGTTCAAGCGTTTATGTGTAAAGTCATGGCGTATTTCACCGATTTTGATCGAGCTTCTGCCATGTAGTAATTGTTCTATTTGACTGTCACCTTCAGCGTAAGGGATGCCCCATAAGCCGCCAAGTGTTCGACCTTCTCGAATACTCAACAAGACCTTTTTTCCATCACCAATCACAAGAACAGCGGCGGAAATTTTAGTTTGTTTTTTTGTACGGCTTTTCGGCCATTGTGTTGGATTACCGGATGCATGTGCCAAGCAATCCTTATCCAATGGACATACAGTACAATTTGGATTCTTAGGTGTACATAATTGTGAACCCAATTCCATCATCGACTGATTCCAATCCCCTGGGCGATTATGGTTGAGCAATGAGGTTGCATGTTCTTGAAGTTGTGAATCTGATAAATCTTGGGCATTCAATCGAGAAATGACTCGGCGGACGTTGCCATCGACACAAGCCACTGGTTGTTCAAATGCAATCGAGGCGATTGCTGCAGCGGTATATGGACCGATTCCTGGCAATTTGAGCAACTCCGAATATGTTTCAGGAAGTGGATCTCCATCCAATTCTAGAGCCAATTTGTAGAGGTTTCTCGCACGGGCGTAGTAACCACAACCTTGCCACAAATGGAGGAGGTTTTCTTCAGTATCATTTGCCAATGCAGAGGGCGTGGGGTATGCCGAGCGTATCTTTTCCCAATAGGGGATTCCAGTTTCCATTCGGGTTTGTTGAAGGATAATTTCTGCGAGCAATGATTCCCATGGGGTGACTTTGGTTACTCGCCAGGGAAGGGGTCGCGCGTTTTGATCAAACCAATCTAACAGGGCCCGCATTGTCGAGCCCACAATGCGGTAGATGATGGCGATTGCGACCGATGCCGCCATCAATGATGGCTCAATCCGAAGACCATGGCAACCTGTGAAGCACGTTGGATTGGAGATGCCAATCGGGGTCTTGCTCTACTCTCGGCGATTCAGGCCGATGATGCAGAGATGTTCTCTGCTGAAATGTTCAAAAGAGGAGATGGAGAGGTTGAACTCGTTGTTACAGTAAGCGCCGAAAGTATCACTTCACTGCAATCCACGATGGATGATTTGCTAGCATGCTTGGCTGCAGCGGAATCTGGATTAGATGCCATTCAGGATTGAGCTGCTCTCTGCCCAATGGAGAAAGCATTGTCCAAGTGGGCATGAAACATATCGTCATCGTAATCCTTCAGTGGTGCCTTTGGCAATCGTAAATTTTCCAATGTAAAGTCTTCTTCAATGGATCCACGCCATCCTGAACATTGGGCGTCCAGTACGTCTTCAATTCGTTTGGCTGCACTATTCGGATCTCCAAATGCAATGCAATGAAGCAACGTTGCTTTCCCACGAAATTCTTCAGGGATGCGTTCGGGAGTGAGAGTTCCTAAATCAACCAATAATACACTGTTATCAGCATCCCACAACACCATGTGAGGACGGAGATATTTTCCTGAAAGTCCCAAATATCGTCCCACGAATTTCTCCTTTTTTCGAGATGAGGCTCGGATGACCACATCGACAGGAAGAATTCGACCCTTGCGTTTGATACCATCAATTTGTCCGGTTTGATTACGCCTAAATCCTGTCACTGGCCCATCGAGATGGAATGTCACATCGGATTGGTAGCAGGCCGTGATTAAACGTCCACTGACACCAATCCAACCATCAACGGTTACGATACCATGTCCTTTCCATGCCAAATTTGTAACCGCTTCTGAATTCGGTTTGGGATTCAAGTCCCAAAGCAATGAAAGAAGGGTTGCAGCATCTCTAATTGGTCCGTCAAGTTCCTCCAGATCTCCGGTTTTAGCAGATTGAACCATGGATAACCAATCTGATGCAAAGTAACCTGTTGGGCGACGAAGAACTCCTTTGAATTCTGGAAGTGTGTATCGCTTTTTGTCTCTGATTGTGGCCATTCGATGCAAATGCATCCTTCGCTGGGGTATTGGAACTTTCATTCGGCGTAACAATTGGTCTAAATGCCCTTTTTTCCGCCAAAAAATCGGTGCTCTATCAAACAACCATTCCGCTTCGGGATGAATTGGGGATGCTAATCCACCAAGTGGTTCTGATTTACCAAACAAAGCAACCTCTGCGCCATTACTGGTCGCTGCAAGTGAGGCAACTAGACCTGTCAGGCCATCACCCACAATGCCCACTCGGCGCATGATTCAAGCGAAGAGGTGGGGGGTCATGAAGGCGGCGAAAGGTGGAATCTGGTGATTTGGCCTCGCCGAGAGGGTGAAAACCCCCCTGCGAGTCCGAGATGTTGTGTCCCCTGATGACAATGTGTCAGATGCGGCGCCAAATGGCGTTGACGATGTACTCGCTGAAACGGTGGAGAAGGTCGAACAATTGGTGCTCCCACATGACCGACGGCACAAGTTAATCTCGAGTGATGGGCCAACAGAATGGCTCATTGAAAGTGCCCGCAGATGGGTGTCTGCTATGCTGGCAGATGAAGGGGTGCATGGGGTGATAGAAGCTCGAAGTCGAAGAACAAAGGCTGAGATTCGTTCTAGGGGCGACGGGGTATTGTCTGGAGTTTATGTTGCTGACATTCTACTTCGTGAGTGGATGCCTGGTGCAAGATTTACTTGGACATCCGGGGAAGGGTCGAATATTAATGCTGGAGATTGTGTTTTGACAATAGAAGGTTGTCGACACCAAATTCTGTTGTGTGAGAGAATAATTCTCAATATCCTTGGGCGTTTAAGTGGCATCGCAACCAATACTGCACATTGGGTTTCAAAATCTCAAATTCCTCTTGCTGCGACCCGAAAAACGGGGTGGGGCGCCTTGGACAAAGCCGCGGTCGCGATGGGTGGTGGTCTGACACATCGAATTCACAGGGCTGATGCTCTAATGTTGAAGGAAAACGATTTGGCTTCAACGGCAGAAGATGGAGATGTTGGACCGACTCGTGTTCGCAAAGTTTTGCGCGATATTCCATTAGATTCCATTGGGGCTTTTGTCACGGTGGAAGTTCGTTCACTTGATGAAGCGTTGGCAGCAGCTGAGTCGTGGGGTGAGAGGATGCTTGAAGAAAATGGAAAAAATAGATTAAACATCATGTTGGACAATATGGGTCCTGAATTGAGTCGAGATGCGGTTCTTGACATCAAAACTCGTGGATTTAGAGAATATGTGACCATTGAAGCAAGTGGCAATATTACATTTGAAAACTTGGAAGCATGGCAAGGATCGAAGGTCGATGTAATCTCAACTTCTGGGCTACACAGGGC
>JASLKO010000203.1 GCA_030747475.1 Candidatus Thalassarchaeaceae archaeon
AAGTGGATGATTTGCACCTTCATTTGAATCTCGACACCCCTGAAGATGTCGAGGTCCTTAGGGACCTCGCAATTTGAAATTGGGTTTGACAACTGGATTCTACGTTGGGTATCCCGCGATTGTGCTTAAGAGGAAGAGGAATACCGAGCGGGCCAATGAGGAAGGTTTTGACCGCTGCATTTTGCGTGTCCTTGCTCATTTTGATGCTCCTATCGACGAGCGTTTCTGTTCAACCAAATTTGGAAGAAATCGTGGAGAAGGATGGTTCTGAAAAAACCGCATCTGTGAATTCCTTGGCTTGGGAATTGGCACAGAAGGCCGGCGGTTCAAGTGGAGATGATCGCAGCAATGCTATTGCAACGGATTCAAATGGCGACATCTATGTCACTGGATCATTTGAGCAAACTGCAGCATTTGGAAGCATCACTCTGACAAGCGCGGGTAACGATGACATCTTTGTCGCGAAAATGAATAGCAGTGGGGGATGGTTGTGGGCAATCCAAGCAGGTGGCCCAAACGATGACCATGGGGTGGACCTCGATTTGGACAATAGTGGCAATGTATACCTAACTGGAAAATTCCAGAATACTGCATTATTTGGATTGGACAGCATGACTGCAGGTCCAACAAGCAATGATGACTTCTTCGTCGCGAAAATCGACACGTGGGGAAATTGGCAGTGGGTTGAAGGAGCCGACTGTCACAACAACGGCAGGTGTTATGGGACTTCTATCGCGGTTGACTCAAATGGTTATGCATATGTCACGGGCTCATTTACTCGTGATGTGAATTTTGGTTCAACCACATTAACTTGGGCTGGTGTAGAAGATGTATTTGTCACGAAAATTGACACGTGGGGCAATTGGCAATGGGCTACAATGGGTGGAGGTGCTCAAGGTTATGATGTGCCCAATTCAATTGCAATAGGGCCCTATGGCAATGCATATCTTACAGGATATCATCAATTTACTTCGACGTTCGGCAACACTTCAATCACAGCCAATGGTGGTTCTGATTTATTCATGGCAAAAATCTCTCAACAAGGAGATTGGATTTGGACCGAAGGTGTAGGGGGAACTCAAACTTCAGTAGGGAATTCGATTGTTGTGGATTCCCAAGGCAGGATATACATCTGTGGTAGCTTCTACACTGACATTTCATTTGGGAATTTCAGTTATACCACCGGAGGAACAAGTAATGCATTCATTGCGAAAGCAACAGAACAAGGGGGCACAATAGTTTGGAATTGGGCAACGAAAGTGAGTAGCACCAATTCCAATTCAGCCGAAGGTTTAGCACTTGATTCAAATGGAGATTTGGTTGTCACTGGTGGTTTTAGAGGGACTGCGTCATTTGGAAATACGGCAATGACAAGCATTGGAAATCAAGATGTTTTTGTGACAAAAATTCATGCAGATGGGAATTGGTCATGGGCGAAAATGGCAGGTGGGGGGAATGTTGACGCCGGACTTGGCGTTGATACTGATGCTCAGGGCAACCTATACGTTTCAGGATATTTTGTGCAAAATACAATTTCCTTTGGAACCATCAACATCCCTGCTAGTGGAGGATTTGATGCCTTTGTTGCAAAGATGTCAAGTGATTATGACCAAGATAACTTACCCGATTCATTAGATACTGACGACGATGGAGATTTCATCCTCGATAATCTAGATGGTTGCAACCCATCACCATTTGGTTTCCAATCTTTACCATCTACTGATCATGATGGCGATGGATGTCGAGATTCTGATGAAGATTTGGACGATGATGGCGATGGGGTGGTGGATGAGAATGATGCATGCCCTCGTGGTTGGACCGATTGGACACCAGACAATGTCACAGACATTGACATGGACGGGTGCTATGATGCTGCCGAAGACCTAGATGATGACAACGATGGCTTTGAAGATTTTAGTGACGAATGCCCGGTATTGTTTGGAAACTCAACATATCCGTTTGAAAAAGGGTGCCCGGATAGAGATGGGGACACTCGACCGGACGTAAATGACCCATTTCCGGATAATCCACTGGAATGGGAGGACTCTGATCGAGACGGTGTTGGGAATAATTCAGACGCATTCCCCTATGACGCTACCCAGACCCAGAATCAAGATGGTGACCAATATGGTGACAATCCATTCGGGAATCTGCCGGACGCATGTCCTAACGAGTACGGCACTTCATTGCTAGATGTCTATGGATGCGTGGATTCGGATGGTGATGGGGTCAGTGACATCAATGATCAATTCCCAAATGACCCCGAAGTTTGGCAAGATTCGGATGGAGATGGAGTCGAAGATGGACTCGATGACTTCCCCTACAATCCCACTCAATCCATCGATTCTGATGGAGATGGATTCGGTAACAATCCCATGGGTTCAATCGCTGACAGATTTGTGGACGATAAAACACAGTGGTCTGATGTCGATGGGGACGGATATGGGGACAACCAAAGCGGCAACATGCCAGATGCTTTCCCTCTTGACCCCACACAATGGATGGATTCTGACGGCGATGGATACGGAGACAATCCAAGTGGGAGTATGCCCGATGCATTCCCTCTAGACCCCACACAATGGATTGATGAGGACAACGATGGATTGGGGGACAATCCAGAGGGGAATAATGCCGACCCATATCTGTTTGACAGCGACAATGATGGGTATGACAACAGCATTGACCCTTTGCCATTTTTATCTACACCCGGTGATAGAGACAATGATGGAGTGCCTGACGAAAATGATTGGGCCCCTGGTGACCCTTACGAATGGGCAGATTTTGACGGTGATGGAATTGGAGACAATGAGGACATCGATGACGATAATGACAACTGGGATGATTGGACGGAAATGCGTGAGGGGACTGACGCGAAGGATAACACCTCATACCCCATCGAAATAGAGCGTTTTGAGATCCCTATTACAGATGATATTGCATTGAGTGCCTGGGACTTGTTGGCCTTGATCTCCGGATTGCCTCTGGCCGGTTGGCTCATCTTCGGATTCACGACACGTAATGCTCGAACAGATGCTTTCGAAGGGCGCATGCGAGAGGCCAAGACTCGCGAGGAATTGGAAGAGGTCGCGACCGAATATGAACGCTCTTTGATGATTCGATTGATTGGACCTCACCAAGGCATTCGCTTAGAGCGCGTGCGTGCTGAACTGGATGATGAAATCGAAATGAGTGAAGCGAAGCTTACGGGTGATGATGATGATCTTGATCCAGTGGTCACAACGCCTGATCAAACCGATTACACCGAAGTAGAGTTGGGACTAGAACCGCCAGAAGATGCTGAAATCATTGATGATGGCAAGGGTTACGAGTGGATTGAACAGGGCGAGGACAAGTGGTATCGTGAAGTGAAAGCGACATCCTGGATCAAGTGGGAAACTTGATGCAAATGGTGTCTATGGTCACAATTCATTTGGCACAGGTGTTTGGTCCATGTGTAGGAAGGCAAACACTGCCCACCATGTGACAATATCCCAAGAATGCGCGAGATTCGCCACCCCAGTGGCATTTTCAGTGACCATGTATTCCTCGAGTGTTTCCAGTTTATCGCAGGTCTTATGGTAACATGGGAACCCATCAACTACACCATTCCACCCGAGAGTCGCAACACCAATTTGTTGGAATGAATCGTGGTCACTACGTGCGGTTGGAGATTCATAGATTGCAACCGTATCCTCATATTGTAAATCCCACAAGGGACTTTCTCCACCAGCAGCCCATTCTGCTGCTCCCCTTTCCATCTGATATGCAAGGTCCAGTGCATCAGCACCAATCCATTCTGCCAAATGGAACATTCCAGGTTGATCGATTACATCCCCTGTTCCATCTGGTCCAAGGTACACAGAAAGTGCATAATCGCCAGGATAATTCACACCTGCCATATCGAGGTTGAGATAATTACTCACAGTGACCCCTGATGGTAAATCATTGGCAAATGCGCTAGAACCCCACAATCCTTCTTCTTCACTCGACCACAAGCAGAACACCATTGTTCTACGTGCATCAAAACTTGCTAATGCTCCTGCGGTTGTCAAGACCATGGCTGAACCGGCAGTATTGTCATAAGCACCCGTTCTAGTCCCATACCCTGTTTGTTCTAACCCTGGGAGCAATGATGTCGGTGTGGCATATGGGGCGATATCGAAATGACCACCAAACACCAACCATTCGTCCGGGAATACAGTTCCATCCTTGTAACCGCAGATGTTTGCTGCCCAGAGAGTACCCGATTGGAACCGATGTACCTCAGTTCGCAGTCCAAATCCAGTTAGTACACCCTCAAAGTAGGTAATTGCATCTTCATATGCAGGATTTCCATTGCCAATCCATCGATCTAGATACCCGACGGCTCCATCCGCTGGATCTAGAGGGTCTGGAGTTTCGTCTGTGATGAAATCAACCCATTCGTAAACGGATCGCCCATC
>JASLKO010000204.1 GCA_030747475.1 Candidatus Thalassarchaeaceae archaeon
GGTGGAGGAGCAGGCATCTCTGGCATGGGTGGAGGTGCAGGCATCTCTGGCATGGGTGGAGGTGCAGGCATCTCTGGCATGGGTGGAGGTGCAGGCATCGCTGGCATGGGTGGAGGAGCAGGCATCCCAGGCACGGGTGGCGGCATTGCCGCAGGCATTGGAGGTGGTGGTAAATCGCCAGCAGGAGGCATTGGAGGTGGTACAGGCATGCCTACTGGTGCAGGCAATGGGGGTGGTGGAGGGAGTTCTGCAGACCCCGGCATGGGAGGAGGAGGAAGGGTTGGATTCTCTTCTTCATCAGACATGCTACGCACCACTGTAACTCCTTGACACTGCGTTTGCCTTTAACGTATGCTGCGATAGTTCTTCCACACCAACTATGTTGGTGGTAGATTATTCAACAGGTTCTGCCCATTTTTTAAGTACTAAAAATGTGGCTGTGGCTTCGTCAACATTGTATGTTTCACCTTCAGATAATTGGCCTTCATTCGAACCAATTCGGTATATTACATCGGATTTGATCGCCCGTACTTTCACATCTTGCGAACCCATATTCCAAGGAACAGCTTCAGTGAGTGGGTCAAATGGATTTGAACCGTGTGGATCCAGTCGTTCTAAGGGCAATTCAACAACCTTCATGCCAGATTTCCCATGCAAACTTGTGGGCCAGCGAATGACTCGTTTTAGATCGATGGTGACGACTTCATCAGTTTCACCAGCATTCCCTAGGACTACTGAACTATCTCCTTTGACCAATTCCACGAAAATGTTGTCATATTCGTTACCTGACCTCCCCCCACCAAATACAGGTTTTACTTCACCTGCAGTGAATCCATCGGTGAGACGCTTTCGGCGGCCTTGATCTTGAACTTTTTCAGCGATTGTATGGATTTTTTTAACACCACAACTCTTGACCTTACAACCAGGGGTACCAATACGCGAATCAATGATTGCTTTGAGTTCCTTCATGGAACTACGCCCCTGGGCATCGTCATTGGCAGCAAGATCCAGTTTATTCAAGACGGAATCAACACCTGATGTGATACGGCGTTTCCATGCACAATCTGGTCCTTTCAGTAGCACCTGAACATCAACACCTTCGCCCTTAATGTGAGAAACAATCTCCCTTCTTGCTTGAGAATCCAACCCCCAAATATCAGGTGACCTGTAGTGTAGATGGAATCCTCGATGTCCAGAGAATGTAATTTGCAAATTTTCTTGTTTGAATCCAAACTCAGGTTCTAAAAATTCGTCCCATAATCGAAAAGCCTGCTCCTGGATTACATGTATCATCGAAGGAAAATCTCCATCCGTTACGCCAGGCAGGTGGTCACCATCGAGATCGAAAATTAAATCTGCACCTTGCAGTTGTTTTTCCTTCATTGACCATTGGTTTGGGTCACGGTAATAGGCCGTTGAGTAGAAGCAACTGTTTGGTGTTCGTTTAGAAACATAATCTAGCACATCAGCAGGGTTGCGGAATCCAATATGGCGTCTAGGTGGGGCCTTATCGAATCCGATAAACATCCATTCTCGTGTTCTCAATCGAGGGGGGAACCACATCTCCTCGACTTTTCGAGAATTATAATACTCGCTAAACTTGAACGCGTATCGGGCCCAACCAACAGACATCAAGTCACCACGGAGGCATGAATAGAGGGGGCTATTGAATGCGCCGCCTACGACATTCGCAAGCCGGGGTTCTCATTCGAGTCGGTCGAAGGAACTGCTCCAGTCAAGGTAACATAGCAGTCCCAGCAGACATATTTCCCATCAACAGTGCATGATTCACCGAAGGTCATCAGTGCACTGCAGGAATCGCATACAGGACCCAATTGTCCCTTGGAAATTGCCAACCTCGACTTATCGACCATATGCGTCGACAATCCCAATGCTGGTCGGCTATTAAGGACGCCGTTCAACGATTGAGTTCTTTCGGCCGAATCTGTCAAATGGGCAGCGCGTCACGCAGCGGTTATGAGCACTGATGATGTACGCACAATTCGCGTTGGCCACTCGCCTGACCCCGATGATGCCTTCATGTTTCATGCCTTAACAACAGGTGCGTTCCCAACCCCTGGATATCGCTTTGAGCACGTCCTTCTAGACATTGAAACACTCAACCAAAAAGCCCTCCATGGTGAATATGAAGTTAGTGCGGTCAGCATCCATGCCTATCCAGAGATAAGCGATCGGTATGCACTAATGAATTGTGGAGCTTCAATGGGTGAAGGATATGGGCCCATGCTGGTCACAAATTTGGACATATCACTTGATGAGGCTTGTAGTCGAACAATTGCAATACCGGGTTTGAAAACAAGTGCATATCTTGCTCTCAAGTTGGCTTGCGGAGATGTAGACATAGCCGTAGTACCCTTCGATGAAATTATTCCAAGGATACAGTCTGGTGAATTTGCAGCAGGCGTCATCATTCATGAGGGGCAATTGACGTGGAAAGATGAAGGCCTGAATCTATTGTTGGACTTTGGGGTCTGGTGGAATGAAAACAACAACGGTTGGCCCCTCCCCTTGGGTGGCAACGTCGTGCGAAGAGATCTAGGGATGGAGGCCTGTGCACGCATTTCAGAATGGGTGAAGATGTCTATTGAACACAGTATCGATGATCCGGCTGCAGCACTTGAATTCGCAATTCAGTGGGGCCGGGGAATCGATGAGGAAACCAACTCAAAATTCGTACAGATGTACGTCAATGAGCGTACGATTGACTATGGTGAAGATGGTAGGTCTAGCATCCGCAAATTCCTGAATGATGGGAAAAATATCGGTATGATTGATCCAAATTTTAATCCAGATTGTGTTGAATTTATTGGTGCGGACGGTGTATAGATGACGGATGAAGCATTGGGTGCCATTAGTAATCGCAATGCGATTTCAACATTGAGCCTTTTCGCTGATGATGCAGAACCAGTCCAGAGTCCTGTGAAGTAGCCCTAGATTTACTGGAATGGGTTCAAAGCCGTGAATTTGAGTATCATTGACGCATATATAGCGCAATGCCTTTGAGTCGAATTAGCCTACCACTTACGTGGCAGATACAACATTGACTAATCGCTGTCCGGTGGCTCTGCTCCTCAGCGTGTGTATTTTTTCAGTCTGCCTAATACCCATAGCCTCCGCCTCAAGTGGTCTTGCATGGGCTGGTGCTGTCGAGTCTCAATACGGCTATGGCACTGCCGTAGCATACAGTCCCAACGGTGATATTGTAGCCAGTGCACATGAATCCACAATTTCGATCGTCAATCCCCATACATTGGAAACAATACAAGATTTTCATGTTGATTTTTTTGTGCAATCTATTTCTTTCACATCGGATGCACAATTCTTGTTAATTGGTATGGAAAGTTTGTTGCCGAATACTCCTGCAACTGTTGTATACGAGTACATAGACGGCCAATATGAACGTGCGATGCACACTGAAGATGGTAAAGACGTTGATAGAATTAGTGTTTCTCATGATGACAACACATTCGCTACTGCAACTGAAAATGGGGACATTGCAGAATGGAAAATCAATACCGGAACAGGTTCAAATCTGGAAATGGATCGTAGCTATTCTTCACCACACTCTGGCCAAATTTCATGCCTTGATCACTCAAACGATGGGCAGCACTTATTGAGTGCGGGTAGTGGTGGCACCGTCATCCTGTGGAATCGTC
>JASLKO010000205.1 GCA_030747475.1 Candidatus Thalassarchaeaceae archaeon
ATGGGCCAATCTGTTCGTCGAACTGGACGCATTATGAGGGTCACTCGAGTCGATGATTCGACCTATGGGACAATCATCCAAGCTGCCGCAGAGACCAATGTTCAAATCCGGAAAATGGAGGATTATGAGCCCAGTCTAGAGGACCTGTTCATCGTCATCATGGATCGTTTGGGGTATTCTGTGAAATCGAGTAGAGATTTGCTTGATGGTCCCACCCCTGCAATGGACAATGCGGCACAATTGGGGAGGAAAGTCGCATGACCGAAGCCCCTCCTGTTGAAGCCGACCCACCTATTGAACCGGGCTTGGTCAAAGAATCTGAATTCATGGGCCAATCAGGCCAGTCGGTCACCGGACAAGCCCGTATCGAAGCCGCCTATGGTGTCGGTGAAGGTGAAGGCCAAGGTGTTGCCATGGTCGCACAAAGTCCGACCGCAGAAGGTGGCACTATTTTCCACCAAATTTACCGGCCTTGGAGGGGTACTCTGAATCCACGATGGGTTCGAAATTGGTCCCTTCTTCGTCACCATGTTTACGGTTTGTTCAGCAAGGGCCATCGACCATGGCCCTTGATGACCAAATTAATTGTCGTCATCGTATTGATTGGTTCATTTATTCCAATTATCTCCATGGCGATGAGTTGGCTCACGGGTGTCGAGGAACTCATGGAATTGTATGGTGTCAACCGCGCCAATCTATGGGGGCATGTTCTTGGAACATTCCACAATACTTGTTGTTGGCCGTTACTGACCGCCATGATTGTCGGAGGCCTCATTTCTGAAGATCGACAAAATGGGACCTCTGCAATTTACTTCTCCAGGCCGATTACAAGAACAGATTACACGCTGATGAAATTCATTTCTGCTGCTCTGATTTTATCACTGGTCATTGTGCTGTCGTATTGTGCTTACTATGCTGCAGCCATCATTCTCAACGACGAAGGGTGGGCCTATTTGTTGGACACAATTCCGTACTTCATTGGCGGATTGGTTGCCGCTTTGATGTTGGTTGTAACATTCACGAGTATAGGATTGGCACTTTCAAGTCTCAGTACAGGTCGATTTTTCCCAGCGGCCTCCTTTTTGGGCATCATATTCGGGACTCGAATTTTGGCCTATCTCATCAAACTTCTTTTCGAAAAAGACACACTATATCTCATCAGTCCGTATGACAATCTGGCCCATGCGGGCCAATGGATGATGGGGTTGAATACGACCTATGATTTCCCTGCCGCATGGTCCTTTGTCGCTCTTCTACTGATGAATGGCATCTCACTGTACATTCTCATCAGCCGAGTCAACTCCCTGGAGGTGACAAGAGAATGATGCCCGATTTGAATCAAGTTGGCGAGGGTCAACCTCAACAAGAATGGCAAGCCATTCCCGAAGCACCGGCCATCATGGTGGATCATGTATCAAAATGGTATGGACAGGTGATTGGACTCAACGATGTCAGTTTGGCGATTAGTGGTGGCGTCACCGGTGTGCTTGGCATGAATGGTGCTGGGAAATCTACGCTGTTGAAAATCATCGTTGGACGCCTTCGTCCGAGTCAGGGTCAAATTCGTTTGTTTGGAACCGACCCGTTCAAGAATCCAGCTCCATATCACCGTCTTGGTTATGTGAGTGAATCTGAAAAAATGTATGATTGGATGACGGGCCTTGACTTTGTCACCACGTTGGCAAGATTGCATGGGATGACCAGAGATGAGGCCAAAGAAAGAGCAGAACATGTTCTCGATTTCGTCGGCTTGTCGGATGTCGGACACAAAGAGATTGGCAAGTACAGCAAGGGCATGCGCCAGCGTGTCAAAATTGCTCATGCCCTGGTGAATGATCCAGATTTGATCGTCCTCGATGAACCCTTGCAAGGTTGTGATCCATTGGCCAGGACCACAATCATGAATGTCATCCGGGAATTGGGTGCGATGGGTAAAACCATCTTGGTCACTAGCCATATTCTATCTGAAATTGAGCGAATTACTGAACAAATTGTCATTCTGCACAATGGACGCTTGTTGGCGTTGGGCAATTTGCATTCGATTCGAGAGTTGCTCGATCACATTCCTCATCGTATATTGTTGCGAACCCCGAATCCCAGAGAATTGGGCAGAGCAGTATTGCCTCACCCCTCCATCTATGGTGTGAGATTTCCAAATCCCGAAGAATTGATTATTGAAACAAACAATCTATCAGATGTCCATCAGGATTTACCCGGTATGATTGTTCAATCGGGCGTCATGGTCACTGCAATCGAAAACCCGGATGACAATCTTGAGTCATTGCTCGGGTATCTCATAGGAGGTCGTTCATGATGCAACCAACGACACCTCCAACCGGGCCACCCAAGAGAAAACTGTCGGAAACAGTGTGGACCAAATTAGATCGAAAAGCAACCGCAATTGCTGAATTTACCATGCGTCAATATCGAAAGAAGCGTTCAACATGGGCGATTGGCGGGGTCGGCCTCATTCTGATTGTCATCGTATTGTTGTTCTATATCGAGGCCATGAGCACAGGGATTGAATCGTGGGACAACGATGATGACGGAATGATCGATGAAGATGGTTCGGATTGGGAAGTTTGGCAGAGTGATGAATTTGCCAGCCGATCCGTCAGTGGACCCATGTCAGATGATGATGGAGATTGTATGGCTCTAGATCCCTTTTTGCGAGACGACAATGACGACGGCATCGATTGTAATGTTGTTTACATTTTCAATAGCAAGGGAGAATTGACATCAATCAATGCCGATCCGAATGTTGATGAGGATCCCAATGAAAGTGAATTTTTGGAAGAAGCCATGCATCGTTCGTTTATCATTGGTTTTGGTAAATTTGGTTATCTCTTCGTACTGGGGATGTTTATCCCCATGTTCCTGGCGACAGGTTTGATTCGTGGTGAACAGGAAGCGGGCACACTACACTATTTGGTCGGGAAACCGATTGCGAGAGCCGAGATTCTCATGTATCGGGTCCTCGGATTCCTTGGCTTAGCTTGGCCTTATTTCATCGGTTTAATCACCCTTTCAGCCTTGGTGACTGGTATTTTTGGACCAGGGGATTCGATATTCAGATTCTCGGACTTGGGAATTTG
>JASLKO010000206.1 GCA_030747475.1 Candidatus Thalassarchaeaceae archaeon
TGATTCGAAATGTTCGAAGAGTAGCATGGCAAAATCCGGAAGAAATACACAGTCTAGCCGCACAACGTTGGTCCCAAATTGAAGATTCAGAGGCACGTTGGTTCGAAGCCTATCATCGAACACTTGCAGGGCAAGATCCAACTGATTTCATCTTAGAACATCAATCCTCAATTCTCACTGAGAGCGCTGCTGCTGCTGCACTTCTTGAAGATGTATTACACGCTTTACCGGATGCCCATCAGTTGCGAAAAATGGCCGCAAGTTTGGCCCTTGAACGTGGAGAATCAGAGATTGCGGAGGATTATCTCAATGCACTTCCAGAACCCGACCATGCACTTCTTGCTCGTCTGTATCGAAGTCAAGGTGATTTCAGTGCAGCAGAGGATGCAGAATCCAAAGCACAAGGTGTGGCATCCAAAGCAGAGGCGGCGCAAATGCAACTCTCCAGAATCGCCGCCTTAATCGATGACAGGCTCCCTCATGAATCAGGTGATTTAGATGCGGTGGAGAAGCGTCTTTCAAAGATAAACATTGGAGATTTAGAGGACGACAAAAAACGTTCAGCCATCGTACTGGTTGCCATCTTACGACATCGAATCGCCATTCTCAAAGGAGATGGGAAATCTGCAGAATCTGTTCGCAATGATTTGACTGAATTGGCTGATGGAAACGACCCATTGATTGACAGATTAGCACATGTCGAAGCCTTGCATCTATCCGATCCAGCTGGATCCAAACGCTTGGAGGCTGAAGCCGCGATGCGTCGACTTGTTGGTCGAACAAGCGATACCATTCAACGAGTCTCCCTTGGATTGGCACTCGTTCAAGCACAGGCCCGCTCCAATCCACCCGGGGCCGCAACGACACTCGAAAATTTGCAAGCATTGCCATTGCCATTAGATCAAGCCTCAGGTCGAAGATTAGACGCACTCCTCTGGTTCTGGCGCGGCGAACTTGATTCAGCGAAGCGACTTGCTTACTGGCGAGAATCCATCCTCCGATTCCGTCGAGCAGAATGTCCTCGAGCCGCACGTTCTCTAACCGCATTAGTGCATAAAGAACTCTGAAAAAATCGGTTTAGCCCTCCTATGGAGGGCAAACCGGAGGCCGAAAGCATTCAATGGGATGTGGGTCCGGACAGGGTCATGGTGGCACGTGGAAAGGGCGTCATGCTCCTCATATCTGTGCTATTGCTCGCCAGTTATACCCCTCTGGCCGCAAATCCACTGAATATTGTGGATTCTTCATCATCAGGGAGTCGAGCGACGACAACTTGGGCTGGAACGATGACACTCACTGGTGATTATACGGTTGCAGCTGGAGATACACTGATTATCGATGCAGGCGCCACCATTTCGTTTGATGATAATGTTCGACTGTATGTCGAAGGTGAACTCGATGTGACGGGAACGGCGACTAGTCCGGCCACAATCACCAGATCATCCAATGCCATTGCTCACGAAGGCATCCAATTCAATGCGAGTAGTCGGGGACGTGGGAGTGTCATCGACTATCTTGTCATGGAACATGCTGAATGGGGCATTACAATCTACAACAGCAATCCTACTTTGAATGATGTTTACATTGAGAACCCGGATTATGTCGGGATTGACATGTTCGACAATGCGAATCCAACCATTCAGCGATTGACCATACAGGATGGAGGTCAGGATGTATCCGCAACATCGGTCAACAATCGGTTTGGCATCGGGCTATCGATCGGTGCCAACAGTAACCCACTGGTTCTTGGTGCAACATTCGACAACTTGACCACACGTGGCATCAATATGTGGGGTGATTCATCTGGATTCTTACGGGATTTAGCCATCAGCAATATCTCGGCGGTTGGGACCGGTGGTTGGCTTTCTGCAGGGATCTGGGTCGAAGACAGTGTCGCGCTTTTCGACAATGTCAGCATCGACCGTTCCGACAACGGTATTTGGGTTCAGCACATCAGTCAAACCGTCAATACCAGGCCCACGTTTTGGGATGCCACAGTGACAAACAGCATGTATCGTGGCGTCTATGTTGAACAGTATAATCACTCAAATTTCAATGCACCTTTGAATGCAATTTTTGACAATCTTGAGGTCCGCGATTCAGGACAAATTGGTTCCAAGACCCCTGGACTTTGCTACCAAGCGATTGGTGTCAACACCAGTGGAATTGATCTTCGGAACTCCCGTGCAATAAACAATGATTGCAACGGTTTCAAAGGATACATGATTGACTCTGCGACCATCATTGATAACCTCACATTAGAAGGCAATGGAGCCAATGCAGCACTTTCACGTAACGACCAAGCTGGCATGTTCCTACGCAGTGCAAACTGGGCACCACAGGTCCGAAACCTGAGCGTAAATGGCAGCATGATGGATGGTATTTTCTTGTCAAAAGCAAGTTTACAAGGACAAAACTGGATGTCTTCAAACAACAATGGGCATGGTTTGTATATTGACGAATCTCATCCTGATGTCACAGGAATTGAGGTCTCAAACAATGGCCAAAATGGTTTACGTGTCTATGATGCAAGCAATGTCGAATTATTCGATTTGATTAGTTCTAACAATGGTGCTCAAGCCATAATCCCATCTGATGGGGTCGGACTTTATTTTGAGAAATCAAATGATTTGATGTCTGGGACGAAAAATGTCTCTTGCACAAACTGCTCATCGATCAATGATGCATGGGGTGGTGTGCAGGTGAAGAATAGCATCGATTTGCAATTTCATGATTTGGTTGTTCAAGACCCAGGCAATAGTGGACTTGCAGTCGAAATCGACAATGGCAACATGAATTTCAATGGCTGGGTTGACATTCATGGTTTGGATGTACAAGCCAACCGAACAGGTCCAATCGTTCAATTGACGGATGCCGAGGCACGAATCTCTGGTGTCCGCTTGTATGGCTCACACGGTGGCTTAACCTGGGATGGAAATGACGATCCTTTGACCAGCTCTCTTTCAGATGTCGTCCTTACAGGTGCGAACTGTCTTGAGATGACCGATTTGTATCTGCTCGTTGCGGATGGTGTCGATGTATCTGGCTGTACTGGACAAATTAATTTCCGCGATTCAACAGTCAACATGTCTCATTCAATACAGGGCACCTCGGTCACTTTCGATATGACTGGACAACCAAGCACATTGCGTTGGATTGATTCTGATGCCCTTGGTTTACTGAATATTGGTGTTGGAAGTTTAGTTGATGAGATGTGGACGATGCACGTTTGGGCCACAAATCAGCAAAATCACGGTTTGCCAAATGCTGTCGTCAATCTATCATTCAATCAAGAGGAATCTGACCAGACGCACACCATGCCGTACAGTGGGCACACCGTCCTGGGCCCATTCTCGACACAGCAAACCGATTGGTTGGGTGCTGGGTCTTGGACCGAGTATTGGATTGGCTGTGAATATGATGGCCAACGTGCAGATTCTGGTGCCTCAGCTCCAATCCCAACCAATCGCGTTCCAAATTTCACATCTCCAGTCGTGATTTGTGAGATTACATTGAGCAATCAGGCCCCACTCATCATTTGGGATACACCGCTTGACGAGGGTGTTTTTGGAAGCGGTGCAGTTGTCGAATTCAATGCAAGTGAGACTTGGGACCTTGACGATGACCCGATTACATTCACATGGACGAGTAGCATCGATGGTCAATTTAGCACATTGGATATCTTCAGTGTCAATGATGGCAATGGTTTGGTCCTAACCGATGGTCAGCATGTCATCACACTCGAGGCCTGTGACAACCAAGGGAATTGTGCGAATGAGAGTCGTGATATTGAATTGAGAAACCTACCTCCTGTAATCGACATCATCACCGACCCAGGTGTCGATCTAGATGGGGCACTCCGCCTCTATCGAACCGCATCTTTGCACATCAATATGAGTGGAACAACCGACCCCGAAGGAGATACAATTCTGTGCGGTATCGATGTCTCTTACCGGTCAGATGATGGGGCGTTAGAACCCTGTGCAATGGAATGGAATGCAACATTCCTAGATGCCTCGGATTCAATGACATCATTCACCTATACAATCACAGTCACGGATGGTGTAAACACACCGATCGACCTCATCTATCAGATCGAGTTGGTCAATGAATTGCCACATCCAGTCTTTACAGTCACTCGTTTGGGCAATACTTCAGCCTATACTGTCCAACTCGATGCTTTCGGTTCCTATGACCCTGAAGGAGATCCCATCATCTATCGTTGGTCGAGTAATTTACTCGGTGTGATGATCGATGATGGAGATGGTGTTTGGACTGGGCGCCTGCCTGCGGGAATTCATGACATCACATTGTCAGTAAGCGATGATCGTGTGGAACATCTTGATACATGGTCAAGTTTGACTCAAACCGTGATTGTTGAAAACACACCATCGACAGCGATGATTTCCAGTCACGGTGATTTCTCAACCGATTCTAGTGTCCTGCATTACTTCGAATCTGAAGGCAGTGGAGATTGGGACATACCTTGTGCTGATTTTAGTGAGGATTGGGTGGCCACACACATCTGCGAGGATGGAACAGTTGTGAACCCAGACAATGTTGCGGTCCGCTGGGATTCCAGTCTTGTCAATGGGGCAATGGGGACTGATTGGTCATTGTCAACTCGATTGCCATCTGGTCAACAAACGATATCGTTTACCATTGATGATGGTGTCAATCCACCTTCGGTCTCCAGTGTCGAAATCGATGTTTCTGAAAGTGCTCCTGTGCTGGTTTTGACCAGTCCAGTTCCTGGAATTGAAGTGGATAGTGATGGCCCTGTATTGTTTGATTTCAGAAGTTCATTCGATGCGGATGGTGATGAATTCTGGGTCAATATTTCGAGTGATTTAGAAACGGGACTCCTTGTTGAAAATGGAACGACGAGTTATTGGTACAATGATGATTTGTCAGCAGGGGTTCACAATCTTACATTCAACTTGACCGATTCAAATGGCATGTCGCGAATTCACAATCAAATATTGCATGTGAACCCAACTGCGCCACATGCGGTGATTGCATCCTTGCAAGAAGGGATGTACGTGACGCCTGGTGAATCGATTCTCTTCGACGGTTCAGAATCTTGGGATGCTGATGATGACATCATCCAATACCTCTGGCAAGAGGTCACATCGAGTGGTTCCACTGAAATTGCGAACAAAATGAATCACACCGCTTGGTTCCCACCAGGTCAACACACATTTACGCTCACGGTCAGAGATGGACGGGGTGTGATGGACATGGCTTGGGTCAACATTACGGTTGGTGCCTCTAATCCAGTTATTGAGAATCTCACCGTGAATCTCGCAAAACTCGAAGGCAACGTGAAAAATTCAATTGTTGTCACCATTGACCTGATTGATGCAGATGGAACAACCCAGATGGAGGGGATGGTTCAAGGTCGCATTTCGTATGGCTCAACCAATGATGAATTCGTGTTGTACGATGATGGCACTGGTCAGGACGATGAAGCCGGAGATGGAATCTACACGGGTGTATTGAACATCAATCCTGGTGATGAAGAGTGGGCCAGTGTAGAGGTCTGGGCCATGGATGGTGATCTTTCATCCCCGGTTCTCAAAAAGCAACTTTCGATTCATCATGCCAGTGGAATTTCAGGTGTTTTCGAATTGTTGGGCTCAACAGGCATCGTCTCTCTCTTGGTTGCCATCATGATTCTGGGATTGATTGGTGGACTCTACGTTCTGCGCAGCAAGCGTCAGTTGGCTGCGGACCTAGAACTGATTGAATCCTGGGGCGGAGGACTGGGTGCTGAACAAGGATTTGATCTCGGTCAAGAAGAAACTGCGCCAAAGGTTCCAGATTTGGAGGCAGAAGCACCTCCTGCGATGAGCGACTTTGGTGAGCCCTAATTCTCGGGCGCGTAAAACCCAGCATATCGTTCTGCATTGAGGGCATAGGTGTACTCATCAAGCACCCGTCTTCGACCATTGCTAGCCATTTCTTCTCGCAATTCAGGGTTGCTGAGAAGTTCATTGATTGCAACCGACAATGTATCGGGTTGATTGATGTCAAACAAGCCACCGACTGTCTCATCCACCATTTCAGGCAATGGTCCATCATTGACTGTGACAACTGGAGTGCCACTGGCCATGGCTTCCAGAGGAATCAGCCCTTGTCCTTCGTAATATGAGGGGTAGGCTACCAAATCTGCGCTTCGGAACAATTGAGCCAATTGATCAAATGGCAATCCGGGTTCAATGGTTACTGATTCAGCAACGCCCAGTCGCTTGGCTTGTCGCTCCAAAGTTCGCTTCATA
>JASLKO010000207.1 GCA_030747475.1 Candidatus Thalassarchaeaceae archaeon
CTTCGAGATCAAGCCGGGACCCTCGGAGTCAAGCGTGGATGTGACATGGGCACCTGTGGATGCTGTGCTGTCCTCATTGATGGGGAACCAAGATTGTCGTGCTTGTGTTTGGCAAAAGAAGCACAAGGTACGAGCATTACGACAGTCGAAGGATTGGCGGACGGACACCACTTACACCCCATTCAGCAATGCTTTGCAGAAGCGGGTGGAAGCCAGTGCGGATTTTGCACACCTGGCTTCTTGATTGTCAGCAAAGCTCTACTCGATGAAAATCCAAATCCAAACCGTGAGGAAATCAAGTGCGCGATTGAAGGCAATCTTTGCCGATGTACTGGATATCAACAAATCGTAGATGCTGTGGAAATGGCCGCAGCGATGAAACGGGATGGTGTCGATACCGCAGATCCAACAGAACCGAAATCAGACCCTCACCCAGTCGGCCCAGATGAACCATCACTGCCACCAGGCAGCTCAAAGTAAGGTGACTGAAATGGGCAAAGGATATCGACAAGCTCCGGGCAAGGGAGGTGCCAAGAAGCGCACAGATGGCAAACGTATTGCAGGGCAGCAGGACTTCGGCGTCCCCGGTTCAGGTGGCTCAAATCCACATTCAAAATTACAAGATTTAGATTATGTTCCTGAATCGGTCGGAGGATGGAAAAAACAACCACGTGGCCCCCATGTTCACGACCGACATATCACTGGAACAACCATCGGAAAATCTGTGCCATTGGTCGATGCGAATTGGAAGATGACGGGGCAAGCACAGTATGGGGATGACATACGATTGCCGGGTGAAATCATTGGTAAAATTCTTCGCTCCCCCCATCATTATGCTTTGATCAAATCAATTGACACAAGCGCTGCTGAAGCAATGGAAGGCGTATTTGCTGTCGCAACCGGACAGGATTCTGTCAACAAATTTGGTGTACTTCCCGTGACCAAGGATGAACATGCCATGGCCCAAGATAAAGTACGACATGTTGGAGATTTGGTCGCCTGTGTTTGTGCGGTTGATGAAGCGACTGCAATCGATGCAATGAACGCGATTAAAGTCGAATACGAAGTACTGCCGAGCATCCACGATATGGAGGATGGATTGAAGGATTCAGAGAACCCGATTCATGACCGTGGAAAGTATCACATTGGTGAATCCAATGTTCAGAAACGTGTGTTTCAACAATTTGGCGATCTTGATTCAATGGAGACTGCACCATACCGGCATGAAGCCGATTGGGAAACCGCCGGGTTGCACCACGGATTTACTGAGCCCCATGCCGTCGTCGCACATTGGGATCCTGCTGGTCGATTGACCGTCTGGAGTCCACAACAAGTTCCGCATTATCTTCACCGAGCTCTTTCAGCCGTCTTGGACATCCCAATGCATCAGATCAATGTTCATCGAACATTTGTGGGCGGTGGATTTGGGGGTAAATCCGACCCATTCCCTCACGAGATGTGTGCCGCTATCCTCGCCCGAAAATCCGGTCGGCCAGTGCGCATTAATTTCGATCGTGAAGAAGTCTACTGGATCAATCGAGGCCGGCACCCGTCAAGAATTCAAATGGGTGTTTTTGCAGACGATGAGGGGCGAATTTCCGGAATTGAAACCGACGCGCTAATCGATGGTGGCGCATTTGCCTCATTTGGGCATGTGACAACCTACTACAACGGTGTACTACACACCGCCCCATATGAGATTGGAGGATTCAACTACACAGGAGCAAGAGTTTGGACCAATAAACCCGCGAGCGGAGCCATGCGTGGCCATGGTGCAGTCAACAGCCGTTGTGCCGTAGAAGTGGGTATAGATGCGGTATCTGAACAAATGAATGTCGATCCGATGACATTCCGTTTGGCCAATCTATTGCCACCACACAGTCGTACAATCACTGGATTCCGCATTACAAGTACAGGAATGCGTGAATGCCTAGCAAAAGTTAGAGAACAATCCAATTGGGATGAAAAATTCCGAAATTTACCGCTCGGTAGAGGCATTGGTGTCGGTTGTGGATTTTTCATCTCTGGTTCAGGTTTGCCTATTCATTGGGATCCTGAAAATTTCCCCCACGCTACCGTTCACCTACAATGTGACATGGATGGTGGTGTGACTGTCCATACCGGTGCTGCAGAAATTGGACAAGGCAGTGATACCGCTGTTGCACAAGCAGTCGCCGAAGTGCTCGCATTGCCTCTGGATATGATTCGAATTCGCAGTAAAGAAAGTGACACCGCACCAGTGGACCTCGGTTCATACTCTAGCCGTGTTACGTTCATGAATTGCAATGCAGCCATTCGAGCGGCTTGTGAATTGCGAGACAAGGTGATGAAAGCCGCATGGCAAATCACTGGATATCACCCCAATGTTTTGGTCATTGGTGACAGACGAATTTACTACAAGCACGACCCTGCAGTGGGTGTATCTTGGCTTGAAGCAGTCCACAAAGCCCAGGCTGATGT
>JASLKO010000208.1 GCA_030747475.1 Candidatus Thalassarchaeaceae archaeon
TGTTCAAACATTGTCCACTAGTTAGGAGCCTGAACCATTCTTTGTCTGTGAATCAAGAACCAAAAATACGGGCAGTAAGATTAGTGCCAAGACGAGTGAAAAGAATACTGTAATCGCCGTCACGATTCCGAAATCCTGAACGACTGGCATTTGTGACAATAGTAGCACAGTGAATCCACAAATTGTGGTACCTGCTGAAAGTAATAACGCCACACCCGTGGAGGCGTACATTTCTCGCATACCAGACCAAACATCATCTTCCTTTATTTTCATGGCTTCAAAGCGCCGCCAAACGTGAATAGAATAATCAATGCCCAACCCGATTGTCAACGCCGTGACCATGACAGTCATTACGTTCCAATTTAGATTGAGTATGGCCATTGCCCCAACAACCCAAGTGGCCGCTATTCCCACAGGCAACACAATGATGAGGGCGGTGCCGATTCTTCTTGTTAGGGCTAAGAGGACAGTGAAGCATACCGCCAGGCTAATCAAAGTTGATTGTAATTGAGATTCAGTGAGTCCGTCGAGGACTGCTTCCAAACTAACACTATCGCCCGCAACGTGAACGATGGTTCCTTCACTTCCTCGATGCTCGGAAAATTTCGAGACTTCGTATTGAACCGCGGCAAGTACTGCTGAACTTTCACTGCTTGTCTTGACTTCGATGAGAACTTCCATGCGGATATATTGGATGCTACCGTCTTCATTGAATGAAACCACCTTTTGCACTCGCTCAGACCAACTTTCACCTGTGAGCGGATCGGAAATGGTTTGATTGCTAGAAAGATTAACCAAAGCGGCAGAGATGATTCCTTCGGTAAATGTCGATCCATCGTAAACCTCCAAACGACTCTTTTCAATGTCGAGATTGTAGGCAAGAGCAAAGTCAGAATCAGCCTCAACAGCCTCGTATAATATCAAGTAGGGGCCATCATAAGCAGGATGAGAATTCCCATCTGTTTCTGGAGCCACGACACCTTGTGTATTGCCCAACCAACCATCGAGGTCCCTGTGAGCCTCTAGAAATGGCTCGTCATCAGAGATTGCGGTTTGGCCTGTATCCGGTTCAATGAGGATGTAAATCGGTTTCCAACCTGCAGCACCATACGACTCGTATAGACTGTCTCGACCCTGCATGACATCCATGTCTTCATCGAGGAAGTCTGTCAGATCAAATTCGGTTTCCAGCTTGGCAGCCGCGAATATAACTGAACCGATGGTCATCAAAGCAACAACACCGATGACTTTTGCCTGGTGTAGTTTTTGGAAACCAATCATGTACTGCCCGAAATTGCCAAATCGCATCCACTCGATGTGTTTAGCATAGGCAGAGGAATCGCGTTCCATCACGACATGGAGGGAACCCACCAATAGTGTCGAAGATGCAAATGCGCAAAAGACGCCGAAGGCAAGGCCCATCCCGAAATCTCGCAGCGGTGGTAGAGGAGACACCATGTTTGCAAGGAAAGCAGCCATGGTGGTAATGACGGCAATGGACAACGCCACTTTGAGTGTTTCAAATCCTTTCAACCAAGCCATACTGGCAGAATCGCCTTCAGCCCGGAACGTATTGTACCGGCGTTGAAGATGGATGCTGTAATCAATACCCAGACCAAGAACAACAGGTGCAACGGCAACTTCTAAAATTGAAAATTCAACTCCTGCTAAAGCCATACCGCCGTAGGTCCAGACCAAAGCAGCCGAAAGGCCAACCAGTGGAAAGACGACGCCTCGAACTGAACGGAATGCAATCGCAAGTAGAGTGACGACGATGACAAGGGCGCCAATCACCAAGATGGTCAACTCACCAACTGTATTTTTGTTAATGTCGTGACTCATTAAGTCAAGGCTTGTTGAATGGAAATTCAGATCAGTATCTTCTGAAAATTGATTCAATTGTGAACGAATGAAATCTTGCTGTACCTGCCGTTCAGTATCATCAAGATCAGGGTCGATCATGATGACCCAGAGTGTACTTGAAGCACTTGGAATCGCATCTCCAGTATTGTCTTCCAAGTAGGTACAAGTTGCATCGAAATCGAGGTCCTGGTGAATGAGGCTCTCTTGGATAAATGCCGCTGCAGCGAGGGCGCGTTCATCCAAATCTTGAGTAGATTCCATGTCACACATTGTGTCTTCGTCAAAAATTTCGTCTAGCAATGACGGCCAATTTTCGTAATCTTCAATGAGCGTGCCATTGGCATCAGATTCATCGATTGCATGTTGAATAATCATAGGTGCAGCGATGATGGATTCAACATAATCATTCGACGAACTCGAACGGTTCATCACTTCATCGAGAGCTTCTTGCTGTAAGTGCAAGTTTTCCATGGTGAGCACATTCCCACCATCATCGGTGGTGATGTGGATGAACATCGGTCGACTCTCAGCGGGGAACTCATCGGACATTCGATTCTGCGCTTCTTCAGCAGGAGTTTCGGGGGTAAAGGCTGAAAGATCGGTGTCAAAAACTGGAAGTGGGAACAGTTGTGCCCCTAAAACAATCGTTAGAATCGCGGAAACAATGAGAATGGGCAAGGCTGACTTGTCGAATAACGCTGATTTTTCCAAAGTGTGGTCGGCATCCTCTCCGCCACCCATGGGGGTGGCGAGTGGAATTGGCTTGATAAGTCGACGGGCGACAATGGTTCGCAATAATTGAAAACAAACAGCAAAAAAACACACCCACATAGTGGGTGGCTTGAGAAAGAAGACTCAAAAGGGTGGGCTAGGTCGGCGGTTTGGTCAACATGGGGATTAAGGTACTATTGAACGAAGGCAATGAGCTTCGTATTCGCATTACAGGAGAAAGTCATACGGCACTACAAATGTTCCGTTCTCGATTAAATGAAAGTAAAGATGTAGAATATGCCAACTATTTCGTTGGGCACCCAGTTCTTGACGAACCAGAGTTCTATCTTCGATGTAAAAAAGGCAAACAGCCAACCAAGATTTTGATGACTCTTTGCAAGGATATCGCAAAGGAATTCGATGGACTCACACTTCCTTGAAGTGATTTCTATGACACCCGCGGACATCGCGGAAGCCTGTGGATTGATGGGCTATGCTTGCGATGGTGAAGGAATCGGTGGCCTCCTAAAATCAAGGTATGAAGATTTTAGAGTTGAGGAAATTGGTCGAACTCCTGCACTAGATCCAAAGGGAAGATTCACCGTTGCAAAAGTCACATTGACAAATTGGGAAACAAATCGATTTGTTGGCAAACTGGCTAGGATTTTGGGCATCTCAAAGAATCGGATTTGGTTCAGTGGAACCAAGGATAAACGCGCGATTACAACCCAACTCATCGTCATTGACGCACCACAAAATAAAGTCGCAACGGTCGATTTGAAGGACGTTGATATCGAAGTCATTGGTCGAAGCCACCAAAAACTGAGTTTTGGGGACCACAGTGCAAATCGATTCACAATTACTGTTCGCGGTTGTGCAGATTCTAATGGTAAACCACTGGATGCAAAGGAAGCCATTCGTCGAGTAAACTCGATCTTTGAAAATATGCAACAACGATTGGGTGAAGGGCGATTTCCAAACTGGATTGGACCTCAACGATTTGGCGCCACTAGGCCAGTGACACCTGTTGTCGGCCGTGCAGTCGTCAATGAAGATTGGAAAGGTGCAGTAGATGCATATTTGGGAATGGAAGGCATTCACCAGCATACAGATGCTGACAACTTTCGAAGTCTATGGCGCGAATCAAGTGATGTCGAAAAATGTCTAGAAATTATTCCAAAGCACCTTGGTTTTGAGCGCGATATGCTGCAACATTTGAAACGCCGAGAAGAGGATTGGATTGGTGCATTCCGAAAGCTCCCAAATAACCTACAATTGATGATGGTTCACAGTCTACAATCCCAAGCATTCAATCGCATTATTGCTGCAAGATTGGCCGCGGGGCTGACTCTTGCAAACCCGATTGAAGGTGATGTAGTCGGCCTCATACAAGAAAATGGTAAAATCGACATGGCGAAATTGGCTGAAGTAGACCAAGATATCCTGCCCCGCATCACTAGAAATTGTGCTTTGGGAAGATTGGCTGTTACGGCTACATTGCCTGGTGCTGAGAGTCAATACAATAATTCTAAACCAGGATTAATCGAAAAGCAGGTTCTTTCTGAAATGGATTTGGCAGAAATTGATTGGCAAGTCCGTGGCATCCCAAGACTCACATCAAAGGGCAGCCGACGTGCATTAACAGTGCAATTCAGTGATTTCAGTGTTGAGGAATCGGGAGAGGTTGAATCAGAGAGATTGGGCAACCGATTCTCGGAAGGACCTAGGGACGGTGAACTTTGGAATCCCGATGGATGCTCACTTCGATTGAGATTCTCGTTGCCAAGTGGAACTTATGCAACAATTCTGATGAGAGAATTCATGCGAGCGCCGCTGACTCAGTACTGAATCAGAGTCGACCAATTTCTAGGACTTCGACTTCACCAACACCATCGATGCTTCGAATTGAATCTTCAAACGCATCAACTGTCCCATCACCCTCTTGGATGACACAATGAGCTTCAACAAACTTCAGACCAAAAGCAAGTGGTTTTGTTTCCACCATTTGGACGACACCAACTTCGCTAGTCATAGATTCCATGGCACCTGCAATGACATCTGCATTGGCACCCTCAAAATCTGGATCGCACATAATTTTGTACTTTACAGCAACTTCACCCATGAGAAATCCTCCTTAAGGTCCTTGGAACCCACAGGATGCGCAAAAATATGTCACAGCCTGATTGCGGCAGCGTTCTGAACGACCAATCGGTTCACCGCAACTTGGGCAAGGGAACGAGGTGCTCTTGGCGTCCGTCAACGGTACGCCAGACGCGGAACAGGTTGATGCGCGCTTCTGCATTTGAGTCCCTCAGCGAGCCGGCCACCGACTTCTCCTTAATATGGTTGACCGAAGGTCAGAAAGGATCACTTCAGGCTTCAAGGATGGTCAGTTTGCCCGTTCGACCGGTTGAAACGACCATTTGGCCATGGCTATATTGGCACCATCCACCCTGGATGGAAATGATATCGCCTGTTCGAACTCGATCGACTTGGTCCCCCCACAATACAAGTCCGATTTGACCAGTTTCATCCCTACCGCAAGCGGCTGCTATCGAACCAGTCCAACCTTTTGACATCACAGTACGGCGAGGATATCTGCGAAGAATCAGCAATTCCAATCGGCGTACAGGTCGTTGGACGACCAAATCTTCGACACGTGTCCGTGGTGGGGAATCACGCCTTCTCGATTCTGAATATGCCATTTGGCGCATTATACTACTACGCGTGGCTGTATTGTTTCTATTTTCTAGCGGGCTTGGTTTAGCAATCATACTGACAGACATTGTTTCAACTCCATTGAGCAACGGAGATGACAGCCTTGGGTCCACCATCATTTCGATGGGGGGTAAATGAAAGTGAAACTGTTATTCCTTCTTGGGAATACGCCTGAATCCACTTTTTACTTCAGGTTCAGGTTCTGTTGATTTTTGCTGAATAATCCCTTCTGCCTCGAGGTGCTCATCCAGTTCTTGAGCAACTGATTTTCCACGTGATTCTCTTTTCGGTTTCGGGAGTTTATTTTTGCATACTAGGAATACTTCTGAGGAAGAATTGCGGGACGCATCGGGTGAAAAACGTTGAACTCGCGAAAAGCGTTGTTTGGCAGAATTCACGATTCCTTCAATCCCAGTGCCCTGGAAAATTTTCGTCACGAAGGAGCCCCCAGGTACGAGCAATGGTAAGGTGAAATCGAAGACTGTTGCGACCAGTTCCAATGAAATGGCCTGATCACGGTCATACTGACCTGTCAATTTAGGTGAAATATCAGACACAATTGAATTGAAAAGGCGCTGTTTGCCATTCTTCGGCTCGCCCAAGAAATTACCATCTACTTTCTGCCCTTCCTGCAATAGTTCTAGAATGACTTCTTGTGAGGATTTCTCAGTCACATCACCCGTAATCATTTGTGCACCTTCAACAGGTGCACTGGCGAGCAAGTCAATTCCAATCACAAGACCATCTGATCCAGTTTCCTCGACAGAAACTTGTGTCCACCCACCGGGATGGCTGCCGACATCCAGCACCAAATCCCCTGGACGAATGAGTTGGAATTTTTCCTGAATTTGCTTTAGTTTGAAGGCTGATCGTGCCCGATAGCCCTTGGAACGAGCTTGGCGCCTCCATGTATCGCGTTGGTGTGCTTGGAACCAGCGCTTGCTCATATCGCTCCCTCAGTTACGGGCCGGGCCC
>JASLKO010000209.1 GCA_030747475.1 Candidatus Thalassarchaeaceae archaeon
GGATTCACCACAATTTCGACCTCATCACCAACTTCGACACCTTCCATATAGGCCAAACCAATTCCAACCTTTCCTAAACTTGGAGAGGGGCCACCTGAAGTGATTGTCCCAATTTCAATACCATCTTTCACTACAGCATGGCCCATCCGTGGGAATGGTCCCTTGCCAGTCGCTTTCAATCCAAGCCATTTGATACCTCGGCCATCCAGATGTTCAGCCTTAGAGGCCTCCACCCTTTCTTTTCCAATGAAGTCGTGATCTAGATTTAATCCAAAAGGCACGAATGTTTGAGCCGTATCTCGACTTGAATTTGCATCACCACCCAAATCAGGATGACAGAAATCTTGACCAGATAGTAGGAATCCTTTCTCCATCCTCAAGGTATCTCTCGCACCCAAACCGACCGGCGAAATCCCATGCCCACCATCATCGAGCAATGCATCCCACAATGTCTTGACCTGTTCATTGGGCACGAAAATTTCGAACCCTCTTTCTCCGGTGTACCCTGTGCCCTGAATCCAACCTGTGATGCCCAACGGATTGCTTTCAATCGACTGTCCTCGGAAATGACGAACAACGTTTTCCGGACCTAGAACTTGTTGTAAAATTTCAGGTGACTTCGGACCTTGAAGCGCTAGAATACTGGTGTCATCAGAGATATTTTCGATTGTGATTCCTTCATCCAAATGTGCATGAAAATGGCCCCACATATGACCGATCATGCTCGCATTGGGCACACCCAACACTTCTGATTCACTCACGACGCAAAAAATCATGTCATCAATGATGATGCCATTGTCATCAAGAAAATGTGTATAGGCACAACGACCCGGCTGAATGATGCTGGCTTTTTGGGTCCCAACACCATCCAACCATTCCCGCACACCCTGTCCTGAAAAACGGAAAAAACCCATGTGTGAAACATCGAATAGCCCTGCATTTTCTCGTGTATTGAGATGTTCATCCATCATAGATGAATACCAAATTGGCAATTCAAATCCATGGAAATCAACAATGTTCCCACCGCGTTCGACATGCGCATCGTACAACGCGGTGCGCACGAGCTCGCCTCCCGACATATTCTGAGGGCCGCCAAGCCAGCCCTTGAATCGCACGGATGGTGGCTCAGGGCTGACTCGCAATCATCAAACACTGTATCGAGAGGGTTGACGGTATGTCGAGCCAACCTGTGAACGAACCGATCCTTGGATATGCACCTGGCAGTCCAGAGCGAGCCGCCTTACAAGCCGAACTAGATCAACAGATGAGTGAAGTCGTCGAAATCCCCTGTATCATCAATGGTCAGAAAGTGTTCACAGGCAACACTCAGACGCAGGTAATCCCCCACAAACATGGCCATGTAATCGCCAATGTCCACATCGGAGGAAAGGCCGAGATTGCGGCGGCGTGTCAAGCTGCAATCGACGCTCAAGATGCTTGGATTGACATGGGCTTAGAGGCCCGATGTGCCATTTTTGAGAAGTGTGCAGAACTCTTGATTGGAGATTGGCGAATGAAAGTCAATGCATCGACGATGCTGAACCAAAGTAAAACCGCATTTCAAGCTGAAATTGATTCGGCCTGCGAATTGATTGACTTTTGGAATTTTAATTGCTATTATGCGCGCCAATTCCATGACATGTATCAGCCCCTAGTCTCTCCTTCCGGTGTGAAAAACAGTACGGAAATTCGTCCACTGGAAGGTTTTGTTTTGGCGATCACACCATTCAATTTCAGTAGCATTGCTGCAAACCTACCGAGTGCGCCAGCAATATTGGGCAATACCGCAGTTTGGAAGCCCAGTCGAAATTCATATCACTCAAATTATGTATTGATGGAGTTGATGATGGAAGCAGGATTGCCAGCTGGCGTCATCAACTTCGTTCCAAGTAGTGGCCCTGACGTCTCAGATGTTTGCTTGTCGAATCCGGATTTCGCCGGCGTACATTTCACAGGTTCAACCGCTGTGTTCCAAGGTCTTTGGCAGAGAATTGGTGAGGCCCTTCCAAACCTCAAATCATATCCAAGAATCGTTGGAGAAACCGGTGGGAAGGATTTCGTTGTCGCCCATCCAGACTGTGACGAACAAGGATTGCTTGTAGCATTGCTCCGCGGTTCTTTCGAATACCAGGGGCAGAAATGTTCTGCTGCCTCACGCGCGTACGTGCCAAATTCAGTTTGGGGACGTATCGCTGGACCCCTTTGTGACGAAGTGCGGAAAATCACGATGGGTGATGCTCGAGACTTTACCAACTTCATGACTGCGGTTATCGATCAACGCGCCTTTGACAAAATCTCTGGTTATATCGATCGAGCAAAAGCCAGTGAGGCATGTGATGTCATCGTTGGTGGTGGCTATGACGACAGTGTTGGGTGGTTTATTGAACCAACGATTATTGTCACAACCGAT
>JASLKO010000210.1 GCA_030747475.1 Candidatus Thalassarchaeaceae archaeon
TTCAAGCCCGAACGAGCACAAATGCTTGCCAACTCTGCATTCGTCTGACTCCCATTATCTTCCACATGTAACTGAATCGGAACTTTTGCTTGAGATGCCATGTGCATCACTTCCTCCAATTGTTCATTTGCAGCCGACCAAATTTCCTCTGAAACGGGGTAATGTGGTCGACCAACTTCACCCAAAGCTACAGCCTCACCTTCATCGCAATGATTCAGTGCTAGTTCGACTGAATCAAGATGTAACTGGGTCGCTTCTTCTAGACCCATGGTGTGGATTTGTTTTTCCCATACAACTGGATGTGGGCCTAGGATAACACGTACATCAATCCCAACTTGACGACGTACAGAACTGGCCAAATCCAATGTCCCCGAATAGGCTTCCCTGACAGCTTGGATTGATTCGGGCAATTGGTGACCGAAGCCAGGTTTGTGTACTAAACAAAGATGAGTACCTCCCGCATTTGCAAAATCTTGAGCCGCAGCGATGCCTCGGCCATTCAAATCCAAATGGAGATGCGTGTCCCAAATCGGGCCGACCCACCGACCCTCGACAATCGACATTCGAATCAACCCAATAGGTTCTCGTCAGAGAGACGTTGTTTCCATCGACGTGCGGCCATTCCAACCAATTTCCCATGGCGTGCTTCCGTTGCAATCCCTCGGCCATTTCGGAACAGTAGAATTTTAATTTCGTGCTGGGAATCATCGATTTGGAGACAATCAAGTTCAGTATCCATTGTGGCCTCAGGGAATAAATCTGGAACTCCTTCAAGGGCCACATTTGTTTCTAAATTAAATGAGGCAATGACGGGACCCAACTCAAAACTCATTCCAGATTCATCTTCCCCTAGGCGAAGTAATACTTCTTTTGCAGCAAGATGAGCGAGGTCTTGTTTCTTGCAACCGTGAACAATAATTTTCCCAACCTGATCAATGAGTAGTGTAGCCCGAGGTGCCACCAAAGACAATACGATATATTTCCCGCTCCTTTTCCCACCAATCTCATCGACAACCCGTTGAGGGTCAAGAGTAAATGGTGGTGTAAATCTGAACAATTGATTTTCAACATGGGCTTCTGTCATTCCTCTTCCTCCTGAATCTGTTCGGGCAATGGTTGATTTTTCAAAGCGGCGTGGATACTTGGCAACCATGCTTGCATGACTGGCACGAGGAGCACAGGCGTATCATCATCATCAACCTGTCCCCCACAAAGCATTCCAAGCGCCCCTCGAAGTCTGGAAGCCAAGCGTGTATCTCTACGTTCACATAACTCGGGAGACAAAATGGCTTCTGAACGATGCCACCAAGCTGCAGAAAGTGCACTTGCCAAGGCAAATCCATGTGCCTTTGAATCGTCTCTTTCATTTCTAGGCGGTGTTGTAGCACGCATGGCTTGTTTCAAACTTCGACGCCAATGACGGCCGCTAAAAATCGAACGCGCCAAATTTGGTAGACGGACCATCTCATCTGCACAATCTTCAACCCACTCAGTCCATTTTTCATCTTCTGGTTCAACGAAAAATACCGGACGTGCGGATGAACCTGCATCACTTTCTGCTGCCAATTGAAGGCGACGGAATTCCGGATCTGGAAATTTGCATGTTTGAATTGAATCAATCGTGGACATGCCAAGCATCATTCTCGCCAACATACCTCCACCCGCAATAATGGAATCTCGATTGATTCCAGGTGATGACTTCTCCTGTTCAAATTGTTCATCCCAAAATTCAGGTTCGTCCTCAGGTAGCAAAAATGCAACGCCATCCCATTTGCCTACAGAACGCCTGAGAGTTGGCGTGAGGACAACGTTGGGCAAAGTTGGCCATAAGCGAATCGTGCCACCACTAGGGTCATCCCATTCGACAGGGGACCAGGTGAGAGACCCCAAGTCGGCCATCTGTTCGACCTCATTCTTGACTGGCAAGCCACTCTTCGAGTTGCTCTACATTCCATCCTTGATCGAAATAACCCTGGATGGTTGCATCGTCCCAGAATGGGAATTTCTCCTTGGCAATCTCCATTGGACTCTTTGCAGCTGCTGGTGGACCACGAGATGAACCCGGTGGACCCCTTCGCTCACCCGGTCTTGTCGCCGGTGGGCCACGACTCTGTACTGGTGTAACCGCTTCAGCAGCAGGTAGGAAATCATCTTCTTCGATGTATTCAAACTCTTCAGCATCTTCTGTTCTGTTTAGAACGATCAGAACGACGACGACTGCAACGATTAGCAATATCACCACGGCAACAATGCCAATAAGCAACATCGAACCATCACTAGAATCCTTTGAAAATTTAGAAACACTGTATGTGATTTCGTCAGCAATGGGCTCGTTATCCATGTCCAATATGGTAATCGTTACACTCGCTTCAGGATCTTCGTGCATTGGCATTTGATATCGCCATCGAGGGCAATCAGAATTGGCATTGCAAGTAACATCACTAGTGATTGTCTCCGGGGAACCTGCTGGAGAGCCTGCTTTTGTCACCACAATCTGAATTTGTAAAACGCCTTCTTTGTTTCCATCATTTCTATAATCAATTAGCAAATCAAAGAAGGTGTCTTCCATGGGTTTATCGACAGATAAGTCTGCTCTCTCGATGACAAACTTCGAGGCTTCATAGGCCATATCATAGGTGCCCGCTCCACTGTTCAAAGAATCGCCAAAGGCGCCGGCTCCATTGATTGTCTGTCCGGCGGAATCATGACCAGTTAACCAGAATTTGACAACAACATTCTCGACATCTTCAGGGAATGGTTGTGAGGACCCCCATAGGTCAACACAGGTTGCAGTCGCTCGAATACGACCCTGATTTGATTCAAGATACAGTGGTGTACTTTCCCAACCGGGACCATCTGAAAAAGCATTCAGATATTCTGTCCAATTGTACTCAAATGCACCGACTTCTTGTGATTTGTAGAACATCCAATTCAGTTCAACGGATTCAGTATCCATGCCTTGAAGTTCGTCAATCAGAATTTCAGCATTCAAACAATCCATGACCGATGAAGAAATACTTCCTTCAATTGTATCGCCCGTGTTCGAATTGGACAATGACCATGATCCAAATACTGCATCGGGTCGATCACCATCGACCTTGACAATGAATGAACGTGAAGGTGCAGGGGTATAGTCAACCGCACCTTCTGGAAGCCCTAGAATTTGTAGTGTGTAGCTGTATTCATTTGTTGCAGATGCAGCAGGAATGACCAACTGGAATGAGCCATTCTCAAATGGATACTCATTGACTTCAACAAGTGCGGGCGAATAACCGCTATCTGGCAATCCGGCAGGATACATTGGTGTACGTGTAACCTGAAGGGTCAGTGGAATCTCAGGACTCACGAAAATCAATGAGTTCATGCCAGCGCTGAATACATAGCGACCATCAATGACCAGGATGTCACCTTGGTATACGAATCCACCATCTGCTGAGCCAACACCATCTGTTGGGAAGCCGGAGGTGTCCTGAACACTGAATGTAGTCGTGTCAAGCTCAATTCCACTTGCATATTCCCACCGTTGAGGGTTTCTTGATGCACTAATGTGTACCTCGTTGTTATTGAGATCCTTGTCTTTCATTGCAACATCTGGTGTCTTGACACCGCCCACATATGAAAGGGGGATGGACCATGCCATCCGAATCGGTATATCGAGTGTGAAGCGCTGTTCAAATGGGGAAAGCAATACATTTCCTTCCCGAGTTAACATTCGTGGTTTCATTCCAGTGTTCTCGTAATCATCTAAAATTTCAAGCCAATCGTTGTCACCACTTGTCCAAGCCGTATCATTTTGTGGCGAATAGAACACCTCTACGCAACCTTCTGGGTCATACGAAACCCCTACGTCGTTGCATATTACTGGATTCATTGTGATGGTAATCTTGTCAACATCCGTCCAACCATTGTCATCCTTCCCGTCCACCAATAGGTGATACACGTTTCCTGCATACATCGAACGATTGTTGTCATTTAGCATGGCGCCTTTTGAATCCGAAATATGGAACGCCTCAACCAGAGGTGTACGACTTTCCATTGCGATGTAAGTGACAAGGTCGGCATTGATTCCGGGGCCACCTCCATCGATTTCATTGCCACCTATATCTCCACCAGAGACGAATACGCTGACCATTTGTGGAGGATCAATTCCACTGTTATCATAATCACTAATACATTCACATGGGTGATCGATTAGATAGTACGAAGTATCGGTCTGTGTTTGTCGAAGAAGACCAATTTGCGAATATTCATTCAACTGGGCCTCTCGATCCATTTCTCCTGTATCAGCAGCAACGTAACCGATGTCGCCAGGACACATGCCATCTAATCCACAGTCATCCTTTGCTTCAACCCAATAATTGAGGGTCAATGCCTCTGGTGCCAATGGTAAATCTTGTGCTGCGATTCTGAACTTTTGGTTGGTACTTGCACGGACCCATGTGTCATCATTGAGATCTCGCCAATCGCCCTGCAGGCTGAATACAGAGATGTTCATCAAATGAGGTGCAAAGGGATCGAGTGTGATTGAAAATCGAATGGCACAATCACTGTCTGGGTTGTACTCAGTCGGTGCACAAATTTGATCCCCGTCAGTGTAGTTGTGCATGACCAATCGATATTGTTCATTTCCAGCCTCGGTGGCAGGGAGTGTTGGTTGCCACGAATAATTTCCATCAATAGATGCTGCAGTGGAGTCAACATGCAACCAATCTTCCTCCACGATATTTGATTGGTTTCGCTTCTGTAGTAGAACTTGATAGCTACTTGGATTCGGTGCAACATCCAAATCTTCGTAACGGATGTTGAAATCGAGGGAGATCGTGTTGCTAGAGAATGCGTTGTTCAAATCTGTCTGTTCTACACCACCTTGATTGAATAGATGGAAATCAGTGATTCCTGCATCGTTTTCTACAGCATTGCCAGTAACGGGTGCAATCAAACTACCAGCGGGCAATCCATTGACACCCGTGTTTGAAAGTGCTGAAGCATAAATCCGGACACTTGCAGTATCATCCCATGTTGGGTTGACCTTGAACCTCCAATTGAGTTGCTTTACACCTGCAGATGCATCGGTTGCCAGTGATTGTAACGCCATGAAATCTATCTTGTCTTCTGGATCATTATCCTCCCAGAATGTACCATTGGTTTGATCCCAACGCAGCTCCATATTTCCATTTGCGGTTTCAAACAGAAGGCTTGCACCACCAAGGGTTTGACCTGTGGATGAGGCGACTTCATGTGTGGTGACGATTTCAATAATATCTCCATTGGGATACATGCCAGAAATCCCACCATCATCCAATGTTGAATCATACCCACTGGTGGTCGAAACCGATAGTGATGACAATGAAATCGATCCACCTGAACCACCAACGATTCGCATGGGTACGACAACGGAACCTGTGGCACCGCCACTACTCGCGAGTGCAACACCTTGGTTTAGTTCACGGGCGATATTGTTTGAATCGCTAATTGCACGCTCCCAATTGTAGATGATGTCAATGTCACGGAACGTAATTGTTGAACCAATTGTGGCGGAATCTGCATCAAGACTGAGGCGGAATAAGCACCACTCATTTCCGTATCCATCCACCCACGCCACAGGAACCAATGGATTGTCAAGAAGTGCTTGAATTGTAGACTGCAAAGAGATCAACGGGCTCTGTGGATATGGAATCAAATCTGTCCCCTCATCCATAGACAGCACCACTTCTTCTTGTTGAGATCCACTGATAAGATACAAGTCAAAGACTCCAATATCGGAGTCTTGATAATTCAATTCAGCATATTCAATGTCTGCACCTTTCGGCAAAAGGAATGGGGCACCTTCAGCGTGAAGGTTGACATCAAGCATGAGCGTGGAGGTCGAGGCCCCCTCGTTCACACCATTGACTACGCCCGTACGGAACATATCTTGGCGGCCGAAGAGCCCAAATGCTGGATCTAACATCCCCCATTCAATGTCCCCATCAGCAGCAACGTCCAAAGAAATACCTCTGGAATGATGAGCAAAACGATACTCGGCATGGAATGAATACACTTCACAAAATGATGTGTAATTGGCCATGACACCAAAAGTCAAGGCAGGTGATGCCAGTTCAGTCCATTGATTATTGGTCAAAACTGTCATCGGGGCATCAGAGTTTAGACTCATGCCATAAAGGCCGTTTGGATTGCTTCCACAATTGTCCACGAGAACAGGTTTTACAGCGACAATCGGCATCGAAAAGTCCGGTCGAATAGCAGTAGGTGTATACGAATCATCGTGGATAGATGCTGTAATCATCACCGTTGAACTATCGGTCATGGCTGAATACCATTTGTCACCCGCATACATTCCACCTTCCCAAAATACACCTTCTGTGTTGTTGAACGTGGTTCCAATAATCGTCCCCAGATGGAATCCGTAAAGCGTTGGCGTAGACAAACGCGCCGAGCCTGAACCAAATGTGAATTTCAAATCGATTAGAGGGTAATCATCTGCATTGATATCCCACAACTCGATGAGGGTGCCCTGTAGGTTTGACATGGGGTCTCCATTTCGATCGATGACCACATTGCCAGTCCCTGCATCCAAAATATCAACACCAAAATCTGCCGATGAAGATTTGCGCAGCTCCAAATTGAGTAGACCGTATCCATCTGGGAATCCAGCTTGACCGGATACCTGTGGAGAAAACGAACTCATGGTTACGTGTCCTTGTGCAGGAAGTGGATCACCAACACGTACACCGTCGATATACCAACCTGCGTTCATCATTTCAACTGGGAATGAACCACTGCGGTCATTGACTTCGTGAACGAAGACCAACTTAACGTAACGACCGGCGTGGCTCGATAAATCGATTTTGATATCTGACCATCCATTGGGACTATTTGCGGAAGTTGTACCATTGCCAGCCAGAACGTAGTCGCCTGCTTGAGGGCCGTTCGAACCGAGGTAATTGCAACGATTGGCAGGAACTTGATTGGTTGCTGAACCGAGTTGGTGCAAGCCGTCTCCAGAAGACACTCCGGTCGTAGCCCCAACATCGATTGGAGCGAAGACGGCATTCTGGAAGTCTTGATTGTTGGTTGAATTTTGGACGGCAACATATGCACAATCATCGTAATAATACTGGTTTGTTCCGGCCTCTCTGTAAAAGAAAGAATGGAAACTCTTGAACGTCAAATCGGCCTTTCCGGGGTGAACAAAGAAGGAGACACTGGTGAGGACCATGTTGAATTCACCATCGGGCAAAGTGGCCGTATAATCTGGGTTCTCGAAATCAGTTCCCCAACACCAATCACCGACACCACAGCCCTGAGCAAGCACGTTATTGTCTTGATTGTTATGTGCCCAATTTGCAATGAGCGGTTGAACACCTTGATCTGGCCCCGCAGCCCAGCCCTCAGGATTGGCTTCAAAGTCAGCATTGTAACCCATGCTTGTCAATTGGAGTGACTCATCCTCGAAAGTGAAATCGCTATTGGATGAATATTGAGTCATTCCGCCATTGAAAATTGGGTTCCAAATTTCGCCGTTGGCAACCAATGAACTGTCGATGGCCTGCACGTCATCGTGAACGGCATAATTCGTGCCTACGATTAGGCCTGCAGCATTTACAGTTTCACCGGCAGGCATGCTAATTCCAGCTGTCAAGTCATCGCCCCATGAGCCCTGGTCACGGAGATCTACATCCACTTCAGAGTCGCCATTGGCAAAGGTGCTAATTGTCGCAGCATGAACCAATGTTGTTGAGAACAACATCAAGCAAATCATGGCCAACGATAGGGTTCGTGTTCGGGTTGTCATGTTAGGTCACTTCCAAGATGAACCACTATGTGGTTCTAACTTGGGGACTCAAAGCCCGCATATAACACCCATGTTGCTCTGGTTGGCCCCGTAGGGGGCCAAAATAAGATAATTTACACCACTAAGGTTCTCATTCTCAATGATTTAAGGCAATTTTCAGCCAATTCATCCAAACCACCCTGCAATGCTTCGTTGCCCCTTAATCGATTCAAATCAGCAACAGTTGTGGGCCGGTCTGGACCAAGTGCGTCACACAATTCTGGACCTGAAGCGATTTCATAAGTTCCCAACACACGAGCTTCGTCGATAATTTCCTGTTTATCCAAACCCAACAAAGGACGCAACATTCTGAAATGACTCGCTTCCTCAACAGCCCCTAAATTACCAAGGGTTTGGCTGCTAACTTGGCCCAAATTTTCACCGGTCAGAATAGCGGTTGCACCGACTTCATTTGCAATGAGATTGGCAATCGAATTAAACAATCTTTTCATGTGTACAAAATAGTCGCGATGTGCCGCAGGATCTGTGAATTTTGCCAAGGTTTCACCGACTGTGATGACGCGTAAATTCTGATCGATCAAACCGGTTGAATCATGATGTTGAATTAGGTGTGCTAAACTGGCGACGGTCTTGTCTTCAGCTTCACGTCCTGTGATTGGTTCCTGAGAGCAATGTACGGGTACGATACACCAACCGGAACGCACCATTCGAGCGACAGCAACCGGAGAATCAATCCCCCCTGAGACCAATGCGATGCAAGTGGGGGTCTCGGCCATGTGATTGGGTAGCGGTTAACCCCCATAATGGGATGGGTATGGGATAACTGAGTGACAGACTCAAGAGGGAGGGGCGTCACCCAAGGTATGGAGATCGTGATGTCAGAGCCATATTCGACCGAACCCGTGACAAAAATAGACGAGGTTTTTCCACAAGATACCAATGCATACAATACACTATTTGGTGGTCGATTGATGAGCATCATGGATACTGCAGCAGGCATGGCCTCTAGCAAATTTGCGCACAGGGAATTCGTGACAGTTTCAGTGGATGCTTTGAAATTCAAAAGACCTGCATATCAGGGTGATCTGATTGAAACAACTGCGCGCGTGGTGCATACGAGTACACATACTGCGGGAGTTCATGTTGTTGCCAAGCGTCTGAATCGAAGTGAATGGGTCACTGAAGAAATCTGTACAGGTTTCTTTTTCATGGTTGCAATTGATTCACAAATGCGCCCAATTCCCATCCCTCAATTTACCCCTGAATCTGAAAAAGAGAAAGAGATGTGGAATCTGGCTCAAGCAGCCAGAGATGCGATGAAGGCCTCCGGTCATTGACCATCGGATTCAACAAGGTAAGCCAAGTCGGCAGATCATGCCTGTACTGAATGTCGCCTTTGTCGGTTCGGAGGAATTGGCTCGATCACTTGCGAAGAAAGGTGATGTACGCGATATCGAATCTTATGTTTTCAAGGAGGTCCATGAAGGGGAAACTCGAATCCTCTCACTATTGCGACCATTACGACACCCCGAGCGGTTGCGCCCTTTGCTCAGTGTACTCAATGTGGCCAAAGCAGGGATTGTTGAGATCAACAAAGTCGATGCGGCATTGGGCGAGGTTCTGGTTGCGTTTGCTGCAGCTGATATTCAAATTGGTCATGCAATCATATCTCCAGAAGAAGGAGGTTGGGTCGACCCGGAACAAGTCCAAATGATTCTAACTCAAGCTGGACTTGGAAATTGGAAACTCCATGTTGATGTTCCAGACGAACATTCCCTTCGAGAAGACTTGCTCTCAAATTTGAAATCAGGAGACCAAGAGGCACCTTTGGTCATTCCAATCGATCAACATTTCAATGTCAAAGGAGTGGGTTTGGTTGCAATTGGATATGTTCAGGCCGGATCAATCTCAAAACATGATGAAATAATTGTATTGCCCGCCCAAGAAAAAGGAATTGCGCGAAGTCTCCAAGTGATGGATGATGATGTTGAACTTAGCATCGTTGGGGACCGGGTTGGAGTTGCGATTAGAAATTTGAGAGAAGAGGCCCTACATCGTGGATGCATTTTGACACATGAAAATGCAGATGGTTTGGTCCGGCACAATTCTTCAACATTCACCCTCACCAAAGCCCCTTTTCAAAAGCGTGATCTCGCCAAAGGGGATGTTTTGCATGCCGCCATAGATTTACAATTCCAAGTCGGTAGAATTGACCAACTCGATGATTCACAGATTACGGTGAATTGGGAACAACCTCTTTGGATTCAAAAACGCGATGCTGCGCCAGTAATTATTGCTCAATTGGATGCGGGCAATATGCGAATAATGGGGACCGCGGATTCTATCGCGCCCGCGTGAGAAGAAGACTCCCAAACCATGGGTCTCACGGTGATGATTGCCAAAAAACTGTATAAGCAGCAAGGTTCGCTGACGTTTTGGGATGCATCAACAGGAAGGACCCATTGGGGTTCAGCCTGAGCAGCGTGGGCATGAGATCCTCGCAACGTTCAGGCTGGCAGGAGTAGGCGGAGGCATTAAGGGTCTACTGAATGAAAAATCATTACTTCTTGAGAGAAGAGATGGCAAGGGAATCCGCATTGATATCAAAACAATCCGTCGTGTTCGCCACCATCATATTCCTGTAATCGCACCTGGTTTAACTTGGATTGGATTCATCACTTTGATTTTGGCAGCCAGAGTGCTTTCGGGACCAATCCAAATCTATGCACTTGGAATCGGAGCAATCACCATCTTCACTTGGCTAATGGGGCGAAGGCCCACCCTGTGTATTGACACAAAACATGGAGATAGACACATGTTGCATGGCCCCGACAGTCTCCTTTTGAGGACTCAAATGATGGTCAATCGACTCTGCGAAGGAAAGACCATGGAAGAAGCAAAGGAAGGACTTGAAGAAATTCAGCGCAACTCAAATTTCCCAAGTATTGCACCTTTACAAATTGTTCATGATCCGATGACTGTTCTACAAGCAGAGACCATGGAAGAAGCAGAACTTCTCCCTGAAATTGGAATATTTGATGAAGCCGATTTGGAGCAGGCATTGAAAGCGATGTACCATGGAGACTCTGGAGAAATTCCAGAACCGATGCCGGCACAATCCGATTCAATTTACCAGACTACGCCGGCAACTGAATCATTTGTGAGCGATAGTCCAGCTGATAATGCAGGGCGTGGACTACTAGATCGTGCACGAACATCTTTGCATGAAGTTCGCTCTGAAAATCAAGGTGTGGACTCACAGCAAAAAATTGACAACTGGTCACGCCCTTGGGAAAAACCTGCAGAACAGAATGAAATCGGGCTAGAATCAGCAGATTCAGCATATGAGCGCGCTTGGGGACGAGACAAACCACAATGGTACTGTGAAAAAGATAAGCAAACAACTGAAACGAGGATCCAATCCGCAATTTCGGAAGCGAAAGAAGAAGGTGGAATGTTCTTTTCAGGTTCAATGTTTGATGATCC
>JASLKO010000211.1 GCA_030747475.1 Candidatus Thalassarchaeaceae archaeon
GGGCATATCCTGGTCTTGAAATTGAAATGAGACGTAGATTGTGTTGCATTGCATCCTCTTGCCAATCATTCCAAATCGTGGCATCACTAGGTGTTCCGTGATGGCAAACCAAAGCGATTGAGGCGTCAACATCTCCTGCAACCATCACATCCAATTTTCGCCCATCGCGAGCGGCCATGAGATGGTGCATGGTTCAGGCTGTCAGGTTGAACCTTAACATCCCTTGGTCACCAATCAAGTCCCAGAAGTTGACGAACAACTCGCTTTGAACTAACGATTCCATTGTTGTGATATTGTAATCCAGATCGGCAAGCCTGTGTCCAAAACACATCACTACATTCAGTATCAATTTCTCTCCAGACCGCATTTCGGTCGATTGAATTTTCAAGGTTGAAAATGGGCAACTTGGGTTCGTAGAGCTTGACGATGGTTGATTCATCCATTTTATTGGCTTTGAAATCTAGATAATTTTCAGTGTTGTAGACATATGTAATCAGGAACTTCGCATTCAGATCACCCATCCTTGGTTTGATGGTGTTGGTGATGTAATTCTTCCCAGTAGTTTCGTTTTTATGAGTCACATGCAACCAAGGTCGATTTCCGATATCAGAAAAATCTGTATGGAAAATCACGTAGCAATCCATCTGTTTCCATTTCTCTAATTCCTTGACCAAGATGGGTGGAGCAACATCATCGATCATCGGCAGGGCGTGAGCAGGTTGGGTGGCGACAACGACCGAGTCACAGGACCACCTGTCGCCGGATTCTGCAACAACATGCAACTGGCCATCTGCATCTTTTTCGACATTTGCAACCTTGCTGTTCAGATGTTGTGAGAAATTGTCGTTGGACAACAGATCATCTCGCATTTTGTGAATCAACCGGCCATCCAATACAGACCAGTAATCTTCTTTGTATTTCGCAGTCTTATCGCGAATGTCCAATGTCAATGCATACTCAAAAATGAATGAGGCGAACACGTGCGCAGGTTGGGTGGTCACATCCTCAAATCGGCACCAAGTGTTGATGCCGACCCACGGCATGTAGAAATGGGTGAACACTGTTGAATTCGCCAAACGCTTGCCCAGAACATCTGCCACACTTTTGTTGGATTCAGGTCGTAATTTGTATTGGCGATAGAATTTGTAGAAAATCAAGAATCCATCAAACAATTCTTTCATTGTGGCTTCTCGATAAATGAACTTGAGAAATCCACCGACTCCGGAACCCATTTTGGTGTTCAATTCCCGATCACCGAATGCGATGGTTCCCTTCAAATCTTCAAACTCATGAGGCGTTTGTTCCAATCCATATTCTCTGCAGAGTTGCAAATAATGTGGCTGCTGAGCCGGGAGTGTGATGATGACCGTGGTTGAATGATGCTCCCCATTCTCAAGATAGGGGTCGTTATTTCCGCCCACAATCGAACGTTCTTCGACCAACTTGACTTTGCATCCGGCTTTCAAGAGATATTTTGCAGCGGTCAATCCACTGATGCCTCCACCGACAACAATGACCGATTTCCCTTCGCCACCATGGTCTGGCATTTCGAGGTGAAGGGCATCTTCAGCCATGTTTCTGGCTGTAGACTTGGGGTGTTCTTGGCGGAACAGCATCGAGATGGATATCAAATATCCAAGCACCCAAAGCCACCAGAAGTCAGAGTGTTCACGAATCATGTAGGCCAACAATATGGTGACAATGAGAAGCCCGAGTTTGATTGGAACAAACCGAGAAAATTTACGCATCGCTGCCCACTCCAACCTTTTGTCAATCCTTTAGCATATAATGCAGTGTTTGATTGCTGCAAAAAATCAAGCTGAATTTTCACCCAAATTCAAGTCACCAGATAGGAACAATGCGAGGACGATTAGAACCAATTGTGCAACCAATCGCATGATGTGTTGCGAGGTTGTAAATGTCGTGCCATTGAAAGCGACGTCGTTCGTCCACATGTACAAATTTGCGGGGTAGACGCCAATCAAAAATAGAGCGAGAAAACGCCCGGCAAGTACACGTGTTTCAGGATAAATAATCGCTAGACCGCCACCGATTTCCATGGCGCCTGACAAGTATGCCAAAAACAGTGGGAAGGGCAAAAATGCTGGAATGATTTCAACGAACTTTTGTGGCTCTTTGAAGTGGGCAATGCCAATCCAGATGAATGCCAATCCATAGACAACGGCCAATATATGCTGTATCAAATACTCACCTTTGTGTAATTTCACAACGGATATCCGCTCACCGAATCTTCGTTGAAACAGTAACGAATGGTTTGGAATTCTCCTTTGAGTGCGGTCACATCAGCCTTGACCGATGCGGTGTCTTCGCCCTTGAGCAGAACTCTGGCGTACAGTTTGGCCACCTCTTCCATTTGGGTGGTGCCCATGCCGACTCGAGTCAACTCTTGGACACCCAATCGCAATCCGCTAGGTGTCATGGCCTTGGTGTCACCCGGTAGCATGTTCATGTTGGTGATGATACCCGCATCCTCAAGCAATTGTGCCGCCTTGGCACCTGCACCTGAATCGGTTTCACCATGGCGCGTGAGAATTTGATGCGATGCGGTGTAGCCACGGCCTTCGGCCAATACATCGAATCCTTCCGTGGCCATCGCTGCGCCAAATGCCTTGGCATTGGTGACAATATCTGCCGCATAGGCCTCACCATATTCGGCAAACTCCGCCAGAGCGATGACTTTGCCCGCAACGTGATGAAGATGGTAAGATGAGCACACACCAGGGAAAATAGCGCTGTTCAATTTCCGGTGGAATTTCTCATCATCACTGTTGGAGAGAAGGAATCCACCTTGTGGCCCAGGGAATGTCTTGTGACTGGATCCTGTGACAATGTCTGCTCCTTCACGGAGTGGGTCTTGGAATTGCCCACCGGCAATCAGCCCGAGAACGTGAGCACCATCATACATCATGTGCGCTCCAACCTCATGGGCGGCATCAGCCATTTCACGCAATGGAGTAGGGAACAAGAACACGGATTGACCAACCAATGCAAGGGTCGGTTCCACTTCACGGATCATCGCGCAAGCCGCATCGACATCGGGTTCCATTCGATCTTCATCCCACGGATAGGTCGTCAAATCTAGACCGCGCAATCCAACAGCACCCATTCTAGCGTGTGAGATATGTCCGCCATCTGCGGTTGAGACTGCGGTGATTTTGTCACCGGGTTTGGCCAAGGCCTTGAGCGCCCCAATATTGGAGACGGTTCCGGATGTGGATTGGATGTTTGCAAAGTTGCAATTGAACACTTTCTGGGCCAATGAAAGGCCCAATGACTCAATGTCATCAAAGTCGCCGCACCCTTGGTAGTAACGCTTGCCGGGCAATCCCTCTGCATAACGACCGTGTAAGTCACTGGTGATGACTTCCTGCACCTTTGGGCTGACGATGTTTTCACTGGCAATCATGCCCAATCCCTCGCGATAAAGTGTTCCACTCGCTGCGGTTGCAGAGAGGACTGCGGCCGCATGTGCCAGATTATCTGCAGAGGCTTGCCAAGCGCCGCCTACGTCACCCATAACGCGAAACCGGTCAAAACCGCCCTTAGTTTTCACCATTGTACAGCCCCGTTGATTCCTGCCACCATCACCCGATTGATTCATGAATGAAAGCCAAGTCGCCGAGTCGCTAGCCGTGTTAGCTTAGCTGGTGGAGCGGCGGACTGTTAATCCGCAGGTCGCAGGTTCGAACCCTGCACACGGCGCTTTCGAAAACTCCTGACTGTAAGGAAGACAAGGATAAGAGGGATACAACGAATCCGAAGTCATGAAGAAAATCAACCTCCAAGAAAAGTTGTCCCTGTTCAATGAACACTGGACACCGAAGATTGTGGAAGAGTTGAATGATTATCAGATTAAACTGGTCAAAATTCAAGGCGAATTTGTTTGGCATGATCATGGCGATACCGATGAATTGTTCTTGGTCATTGAAGGTCAAATGGAAATTGAATTTGAAGACCACACCATGGCCCTCAGTGCTGGAGAAATGTGCGTTGTCCCCAAGGGTGTTCGACACAAGCCAAAGGCTGACAATGAATGCAAAGTGATGCTGATTGAACCTCGTGGTGTGGTCAACACGGGCGAGGCTGAAGGGGAGCTGACCGCAGACAACGATGTTTGGATTTAGGCTGTTTGCCCGCAGGCACGCGCGCGCCCACACGCACGGGGCGAGTTTCAAATGCTAGGAAGTTCACGCAACCGCATGACCTCCCACAGTGGAACTGTCGTGAAATCGAAAGCACTCATCCTCCTGATGGTACTGACCGCATTGGCGCCAATGGTGTCCATGACTACTCAGCATGTGGCCCATGAAACCTCAGATAGTGGCTCGCAGCCTACTGAACTTGGTGAAAGAATTGTGGCCGAAGCGGGCGCTCGTGCACCTTGTCCAAGTACGCAAAATGACGGAGGTACATCGGGTGATGCAGCCGGTGGCACCAGTACCACCAAGTCCTTTGGAACCGATCCTTCGACATCCAGTTCCCTTTCGGGGTGCGTAGACTCAACTGATCGATTGGATTTCTACACTGTGAACCTATCTGCAGGGAAGGATTTCACCTTCGAACTAACGGTTCCTACTGGAGCAGACTTCGACCTATATCTCAAGGATTCGACCAATGCAACATATCTGGAGGCATCAGAATACAATGACCCACTAGAAAGCTTCACATTCATCACAAACAGTTCGAATGCCGGATTGTATTATGTTGTCATTTCTCAATATACAAGTGACGGAGGATATGGCATGGAGATGTGGACCAACAACAGTATCGCCAGACCCGACATGACAATCAGCAGTGTCGTCGGACCATCTTCTGCAACGATTGGTAGCACAGTGAGCGTCAACTACACCGTAAACAACATCGGAGCGGCTGCA
>JASLKO010000212.1 GCA_030747475.1 Candidatus Thalassarchaeaceae archaeon
TCCACAGCACCGTTGGTGAAAAATGGACTTGTAATGGTCAAGGGAGGCGGAGATCCCATGACTGGTGAAGGTGCTGGAATCGTCGCCTATCGTGCCGATACTGGTGCTGAAATTTGGCGTACAGTTCACACGGCTAGCGAAATGGGTTTTGAGGCCGCTCCATTGATGCATATCCCAAGTTCAAATGAATCGAATACATGTTCACCTCAGACTGATTTGGTGGTGACTGGATGGACCTCTGGTCACCTATCTGCATACGAATTAACCACTGGAATTGAGATTTGGAATCAATCCACATCAGCACCGATGTGGGGCATTACTGGTGGTGGCTTTCTGACCGCGCACAATGAAATTGTTTGGCCTACAGAAACGGGTGTCCTACAGGTCTGTGCCAACAATGGAACGATCCTCAACATTCACGATGATTCGAATTTGCGAACCTATCGAGCCAATCTTGGCATTTGGATGGAAATGGAAACGGATGCCAATGGCACCATTTCGACATCCATGGGATGGTTGCAAGGAACAGAATCAGCATACCTAATTCGATATGATTCGAATTCAACACCGATTGAAAGTATTGATATCCCCACTCTAGCAAATTTGTCAGGCACTTGGCGAATTCGCTCCACTCCGGTCCATATCATGGAGCAAGGGGTTCTCATTCATCTTCATACTCAAGGGGAATCAAAATTGATTCGAATGGATTGGAATGAGTCCGGATCGCCTGTTTTGCTCGATGTCATTTCATTGGGCCCAGGTACAGCAACAACTCCGGCAGGCATGGGTTTTCTTCCGGTTTTTGCAGGTAGCAATGATGCCATTCACTATGGAATTGTAAATGGTTCAATATTCGAATCGATTCGATGGAACGCAACCCAAGTTGTTGGTGAAATAAGTTCTATTCAATGGGGGGAAGTCACTGCAATTTGCCTTCCCCAAAATGCAGCTGATGGTTCGTGGCACATTGCCATCGATGTGAATCACAGTATCGAATGGGTGCCAGATCAAACCGGTTATTTGACCGCGGGTTGCGGCTCGGATGGGATGGTCCATGCAGCAGCAAATGACGCCTCTTGGCTTGAGGTAAGGTATGCCCCAATCGATTGGAATTCGATTCATTCATTGACAGATTCAACCCTTGGGACTGGCGATAATGAACTTGGAACCAATGATACAACCGAACCTGAAATTGAACCGGGACCAGGTCAGGAAGAGAATGGCATTCCAGGGATAGTCTGGCTTCCATTCTTTGGCGCCATCATTTTTGCAATCGTTGCACAATTCGCTGTTGATTTAGAAACCCGCCGCCTTATCCGAATTGGTGCGGTCATCATGACGATGCTTGGATTGGTCATGGCAGGTATGATTTACAATACGGAAATAGTTGCACCACCCGAAGAAGACTCAAGCCAACGTACACGTGTCCAAACCCTTGCTCCAGAAATCACTCAAAATCTGGGTGAAAACGAGGCATTGATAGCTTTCCATTTCCCAGCATCATTTGCCCCACAAGGATGTTCACCAGGAGATATTATTCATATTGAGGAAACAATTTCATTGATTATTGAAAATTCATCGCCAGTTAGTCATTGTGTTATCGTTTCCCACGTTGAGATTCATTCAGAAAGTACGGTTCAAAGTATCACGGAATTTTCACTGTCAGAATATCAATACGACTACGAAATTGAACAGCAAATATTGGGACCATTTTTGCGTGATATTGAGGGTGCCACAGGTGGTGCCGATGGTCGTTGGTGGAGTTATGATTTGAATGGTGGATATGGAACCACTGGGATGTCTGAACAAGCACTCCAATCCGGAGATCATGTAGACTGGCATTTCGATGTCGGTCAATTCTGATTGGCAACAGTCAAACACCGCTTTGTGTAGTGTCGCCTCCATAGGAGGCGATTTTCATTTCAGTTTGGGGTTGGCAGGGTGAGAGAGCGGCGCGAATGGGCCCTCCTCGCCACTTCCGGCTACCCTTCCTTATTCTGGTCGTCGTCTTGCCATTGTTGCTTGAATGGGAATATCTCGCCGCTTGGGGTGGCTCACTTTTCCTTTGGTCATCCATCATGGTTGGTCCCCGTACAGTCATGAGATGGTTGCGGGTTTGGTTGCCCTTGTCAATTCTCTACGGCCTCATTCTTTTGGCTTTCAGTGGTACGGAAAATTGGGAGCACATCCTGTTGCTCATGGGCAGATTGTTGATTGCATTACTTGGGATGCAACTTCTCACATGGTCAGTACCACCCTCTGATGTTGTCAGAGCATTCGAATGGGCTCTGCCTCGTTTGGGTGTATCATTGGCCATTTCGCTGCGTCTTGTGCCTAGATTGGAGCGAAGTGCAAAATGGCGATTGGAAACCCTCGAAGAGAGGGGTTTCGTTGAAGATCAATCCCGTTTCAAGGCCCTCCGTACTCGCGCATCAATTTGGCCGGGCTGGTTGGCTGATTCTCTTGACCACGCACACGATTTAGGTGATGCCGTCCAATCCAGAGGGATTCTTGCTCCACGTCGTTGGAGACATGGATTCAGACACCGAATTGTACAATTTTTCCTTGGTGAAGACGTTCGAGAAGAT
>JASLKO010000213.1 GCA_030747475.1 Candidatus Thalassarchaeaceae archaeon
ACGCTGAGATAACCTCCGTAGCCATCATCGACACTACCACGTCCGAAAAGCCAGGGATCTTCACGAACAGGAATCCATGGCCCTTTACCTTCCGACCAACCTGTGAAAGGTGGTTGCTTGTCCAGATGACTGTAGAATAGAACTTCACCATCGCCAGTACCTTCGATTGTGATTGTCAATACTGGTGTTCGACCTGCTATGCGATGAACATTACAGGACATCCCTTTCATTGGAAGGCTGCCCAACCAACCCAGGAACAAATCGATTGTGTCATCAAGATAGCCGTTCTCTGCCCATTGATCATCAAAGGCCGGAGAAAGTGCGGGGATTTCGATGAATTCTGCTAGACTATCCAGCGCATGAGATTCCCATTGTTTGTCAATCCATGCGTGAATCGCATCGAGATCTATGTTCGCCATGGCTTTGCGAGTCCCGTTTAAGGCAAAAGGACTGCTCTTAAGCCGGTTCAGTATCAATCACTGAATTTATGCGAATATTGTTGAGATTCAATGAACAATCACAATCTGATATTGGCACATCATCAAGGGCCAGTTTTGCGAGTTGGTGTAACAATGATTCTAAATCAGATAATGCTGCGAACATCTCTTCCTTTGTCATCAATATCATCCGCCCCGTTGTTGCAGAAAGGATGGCAGGGGGGAGGACGATTCGATGCTGGACCCCTGCTTTCTCCCTTGCTTCTTCTTGGCGAATCAGAGCCATGGTGTATAGCGCCAATTGCATTCTATATTCATTGAGAAGTTCAGTTTCTGAATCATGCCTCAATGGGCCTTCAGCCTCTAGAAGTGGATGTGCCCAACCTGCATGTAAATGAGCAGCTCCAGTGGTCTTGAGATCAACGGCTCGAATCGCACCACTTCCATCTTCCAGTCGTGTGCAAAGCACCAAATCAGCAATGCCGCTACTAGAGAAAATAAATTGTTCGATATCTGCCAAAGTTCTCTGTCCGTGTGGAGTCCACATTTCCTCTTTGGCTTGAATATCGACACATTGTTGCAGGCTGAATGGCCATTCAGTTCGCAATCCCTCTACACTTTCCCCATTCCACGACTCACCTGCAGCAAGGGTACCCAACGGGCCATTGCGCACGGACAATGACATTTCCTTAAGCAACGAAATCATCACTTCCGCATCGGTCTCTGGTGGCATCAACTCGTCAAGTGCAGATTGAATAATCGATTCATCACCAAGTAAATCGGAACTTTGCTCAGTCCATTGTGGTGGCAATGGTGCACTGATATCAGATGGTAAGCCAGGGTTTTCCAGTCCGATTTCCAATACGCGATGGAAGATTGACCCAATGACATTTGCAGGTGGCAAACCAATTGATTCAGCTGCTTTTTGGGCTGATTCATTAGACTGAATATTTGATATGAAATTTGGAGATATCCCCCTCTCCAACAATTGCCAGTAGCAATCAGGGCATTTCGCAGCAGTATCCAATTGATGCGGTGAAATCCTAAGATGACGTGTTCGTTTTGGAATGTGTGATTCAATTGGTGGTGGAACTTCGGCAAATGCAATATTGGCAGCAGAATCCAATCGATTCAAGCGAACCATTGGACTGTATGGCATACTGGTTTCACCAAATTCAGAAACATGTCGATGCACTGCGAACGGCATTGTTTTCGGCACGATAATATGTCGGCCATCTTCATCGGGTTGCCAACCAAGTGCATCGAACCACATGTGTCCAAATGTTGGCATTGGAAGTGTTCTTAGTTTCATCGATATTTCAGATCCAGTCCATTGAGAATCTGAAGGTGCACCCGCCAATATCAAGAGGTCCTTTACGCGGGTACAAGCGACGTAAAACAACCGGCGCGCTTCAGCTTGAATCTGAGCCTCTTGAAGTGTCCTTGCCATTGTCCAAATCCCACTATCGAGGCTTGATTCTGTAATCCATGGCCTTGGATTGGATGCAAATAACCCAGGGGTTGCAATCACTCGGTCACGCAAATCGTGGTTGATGTTTCCTTGTCCTTCACTAAACAAACCCCCAACAATTACGCAACGTCTCTGCAGGCCCTTAGACCCATGAATTGTCATCACCTGAACTGCATCTGCAGTAGGCGCACCGGTGGATGTGATGTCTCGACCGGCGACATCAGACAAATGTGCCATTTTGTCGGCGATCAATATTGGATCGCCCCCTACATCATTTGATTGAGCCTGCACCAATCGAAGGAATTGCTCAGCATCGCTACGCTCTGATGTACGAGGGTGAGCCAATAGCAAATCACTGTGATCTAGAGTTTGGTGCAAACATGGAATGACTGTGCCTGATTCCGCATGATGTAACCACTGTTTTACCATATTTTGATGCCCGCCCGGTGGCAACATTTCGACCAATCTGGAAATGAGATTTTCTCCTATCGTTGCAGAACCCAAGAACGATTGTAATTGTTGATCATCTAGAGCGATTAAACAAGATCTGGCCACGGTTGCGGCTGCATGTCTGCTGGATGGTCGAGCAATCCATTCCAACAATCCAACGAGTGGACGAATCACAGGCCGGAGTAAAAGTCCACCCTCTTTGTCGGCAATCGCAGGAATTCCTGCCGCTTCCAATCTTTCCATCAAGTCATTCAGGTTTGAACGACTGGGCAATAGCACGAGAATTTCTCCAGGGTTCATCGAGTCGGTGGGGTCCTGTTCAAAACCATCTACCCTGGTGGGCGACCCATCGATTAAGGCCCGTATCCGGGCGGCAATAAGGGCATTTTCCATCTCACTAGATGTGCCTGATTCAAAGGGGTCGAGTGGTGTTGTGAGATCGTTATCTGGATGTTCAGTTCCTGATGTACTGGCAGGAGCCAGCCACTCAAAACGTCCTTTGGATTTCATGCGATGTGGAATTAAATCCTGAGACCTAGCATACCAATCTCCAGGGAATCTGTCATGCTCATCGGAAAACAAATCCTCCCACCAGACATTCATTGTATTGAGTAAATCACCTGCGGTTCGATAATTGACGACCAATTCAACATGCCCTTGTGAACGGGCCTTTGCATCAATCGGCTTGTGACTGCCCTTCTCAACTTCATCAAAAGCCTGCCAACCAGCTTCGGCTTCACTGCGTGATTCTGGCAAACTGCCCATTGTGGCAAAGCCGCTATCCGCACTATATCTTGGATCTCTTGCAGAATTGATTTTGCGAAGTGTGGGGGCTCTAGTCAAAGCGGTGATGCTGTGCAATTCGTGCTCATTTGTATCCCGTAGTGCCCGTCTGAAATTGACAAAACCTGAAACTTGAGCTTGGCGGAATGCGTAGATACTCTGCTTTTGATCACCGACACAACAAATGGTTGGCTCCCAAGGAGTATCTGGTGTTGGATAACCTTCGGGCAGAGTGCGTTTGCCCCACAACCGGCCCAATAATCGCCACTGCTGGGCTGAGTTGTCCTGAGCTTCGTCGATAATGAAGGCACGATAACGGGCCCTGATGTCTTGTAAGCGACGATAGCGGGTTTGCAAATCTTCGAGGAGGCGTTGAACATCATTTGCATCCAATCCTGCTGCTTGAGGGTCTTTCGAAAAATCTTCCAACAAGCCAAGCGCAATGTGAATGTGCTCATCACTCCATGCATCCTCAGGCAATGCGTCAAGTGCCCTAACCACTTCTATTGGATAATGACCACGCATGATTCTTGGACATTGTGCAAGCAATAGATCTGCAGCCAAAGAGGCGACATCGTCGAATTCGTGCACACCTTCTCTAACTTTGAGTTCATGAAGGATGTCTAACAATGCACGATGACAAAGAAGCATGTCTTGAAGATTGGAGGCTTCTTCTTCAATGCCAAATGCCAACGAACCCTGTGGCAAGGTATACGGTAAAGGTGAGGCGATGCGCTGAGGTTGTAATCCAGCATCAAGCGGCATATGTGGAACTGGGAATGAACTGTCATCCAAGAGGTACAACGCACGGGCCAATGGACGGAAAGATCGCCCGGTTGAACCATTCCAAAGTTCAGCAATAATTTCGCCCAATTCTTCGCCAATTTGTTTTGCATTGGAATCTTTGGCAGCCGTCCATGTTTCAATGCCACGTGGCCATGTTTTCGAGTTGACGAGGTTGCCTCGACTGAAAGCGCTCACTTTCGATTTGTGATGTGATGCGGCAGTGCATGTGGCCATGCATAGGGCGTGAACCCACAGCCAGCGTTCCCAACGAGTTGCTGGTGGCCCGAGATCAACCAATTCAACTAGGGTGTGAAATCTTGAACTTTCAGCCAATGCATTTGCAACACCCATGTTGTGGCCAAATGTCCTTACGTGATCCACCCAATCTAAGCAAGCCTGATGAATTTGATTGACAAAATAATCGAAAGGTTCGTCAGATGGAGCCAATATTCTGTCGATGATATTGCGAACGTCAGCGGTTCCAACGTGGCCATTGGATTCTAAGCGACGTGCAACGGTATCAACGAATACTCGATTCGACAATAATGAAGAAAGGACTTTTTGCACAGCATTTCGGCTGCCAAATCTACGAGCAAGTCGATCTCTAGATTCAATCAACTCAGAGGCACGGTCCCCCGATACTCCAGCGGCTATCGCATCTGAAGGTGAACGCAGTCTCCAAAGTCCTTCAAGAGCTTGGCGAAGCAAAACATGACGATCGGCATCACCGACCACCTCATCGGTTGGACGGAGGGATAAGTCAGCCCGCCATGGAGCGATTAATCTGGAAAAGAATGAATCAATCGTACCGATTGGGGCATCTTCTAAGATATCCGTTAATTGATCTATGAGGCCCTCATTCGTCACTCTTGAATCTCGTCGATCTGCACCAACATCTCGTGAAGGGCCTGGCCTCAATCGATTCAATTCCTTCCATAACCGATGGCGCATTTCTTCAGCAGCACGGGTTGTAAAGGTCAACACAACCACTTCACTCGGGAGCAATCCTTGCCATTGAGTCAAATCCTCACGTTCTGCCAAACCAAGTCGAATCGCACCGGCACCAAGAGGCATGGGCCTGGGACCAGGTGGCAACAAACGAGTGGCGCGTTGGTCGATTGAAAGATAATGTTCGACCGTTCTTCCAACGATACTTAGTGTCTTACCGGTTCCTGCACCAGCATCTAAGATGAGATGCATGTCAATCGCTAAAGCGAGACGCTGGCCTACGTTCAATTCCATGAACTGTCACCTCCTACGACATTGGCCAATCCGCAGGCTTCTTTGACACGACACCAAGTACAGACCCCTTCTTCTGGTGTTGGAATCACCTGCCCTGAATTGGCACTATCTGCAACATCAAATGCTGTTGTTAGTCGTTCTCTCATCCATGCACGGAAGGGGTCGCCTGAAGGACTCGAGTCTTCATCAGGGCGCCGATGTGTTGCATGGGTAAAGGTCGTAATATCACCAACACCATTGTCTTCCAATTGATCGACAAATGCTGGACTTACCTCTATACTATGACTGGTAAAAGATCCAACTTCTGAAATCCCAACGCCGACAACAAGATCACCTGGATTGGCAACTTCCCAACATCTTGCATACAATCCAAGCTGCAATTCATCAAAAATAGCCTTGCGATGTCGGACACCTACCTTGCCTCGTTTTGGTCCGTCGATTGATTTGATATCTCGAATCAAAATCAGGCGCTTTGGAATCCAAGGGGAATCTATCGACCAATCCAGAGGGGCAATTGTTTCAGATGCATCTGGGTTTGTAGGGCTAGAAATCACATCGACTCTATCGATATATCCAGTCATCTCCATTGTCCGACCATCTGGGTGATTGATTTCCATTCCACCGAGGGGCCATTCGATTGAAATTGGAATTGAATTGTACAATTCCATTTCAGCCACTAACATATTGCCTAAACGACCAGAGGGGGTCATCTCCTTTGGAGATGCGAGCCAATCCATCCATTCGCGATGTGACATGCCAATCAAGTCATGTCGGCGTTGGGCCGCAGTGGCATCTTCTCGTTCCAACCATTGTGCACGTTGTCCAATATAATCCAAAATATGTGCAAACATGTGATTGGGTGATTGAGACATACCCGCCAATGGTTTTGAATTGACAGATGAACGGACATCACCCTCCTCCAAATCGAATACTTTCTCAAACAAAATTCCGAGGGAGCCATGAATCAAATCACCACGAATCCGGGCATCGAGGTCGTCATCTTGCTGTTCAATTCGACCGGCATTCAAACGTCGTTCAAGCCAGCCCTGACGTGGACAAGCTTGCCACCTTTGCAAACGACTGGCAGACCAACGATTTCGGAGATGCTTTGCACCATCTGTAAAGCCATGTCTTTGATCATATACAGAGAGCAATGTGGGACTGGGATACAATGGTCTTGGATCATTCGCGAACAACTGATGGCGTCCCAACTTACCGCCAAGAACCGGCCACTGCTCTGCATTTCGAGGTTTTATTTCTCCAGGGGCACCACGACCAGTAGGGACTATTTTTACGCCCTGTAAACTACTGAATCGTTCATGCAAATTCATTGAGATATAATCTTCTTCTGATTGGACCTTGGTGGGTTGTCGACGCAGCCGATCTTGCATCAATGATGGGTCCAATGGCAGTGATATGGCTTGGGAGCGAAGCGGTGGTGAAGTTGGTTTTCCGGAGTTCAAAAGTGATAATCCAGAGCGTTGACGATCATCGCGTGAACTCCTTCCTGAAAGGAGAACTTCTGCTCGAGTGGGTCCCTCACCTCGAACGATCTCGATTCTTGAAGGATGCCATGCCAGATGGTGACCGCGCGTACGACCACTTGAGGAGGTTGTCCAATTTTCTAGGAATGTGGGGCGAGGGGTGAGTTCAGGTGTGTCCGCGCCTCGTTGAACGGAGAGCCATTCTGCTAGGGGTGCCGCAGGCTGACAGTCCTCATCCAGCCCTGTGGCATCGATGAGAATGACTGTGGGTGCTGCATGAATCAAGTGGTGAAGCGCATGGCGGGCTCCTCTAAGTGGTGCATCGGGGCGACAAATATTCAATTCCTTACAAGTGACTTCGTCTAGCCAAGGCAATTGCTCAGCACGCAAGGACCATTCTGAATTGGTCAAATGAGTCAGTATCAAAATATCAGCAGTTGCCCCAAGGGCATCACTTGGTGACAATATTCGAACTTGGTCCCCTGCTTCCATTCGCGTGGGGGCATCCAAATCATCAATCAATCCAATCAATCCATCAACCCAAGTTTTTCCGCCTGAAGATTTAGGATGGCCCAGTGACACTTGTGATGATGTGAATTTTTCATGCTCTTCTAGCAATCGTTGAAGTGGGCCGATTTCATTGAGCATTGAGTCCCAATCAAGGTGACCCACCGCCGTGGAAAGCCATTCATCAGCATCGCTGGGGATTGGGGGCAATGGCAATTGAGCACCAGTAAAGCAACCGATTGAGTATTCATTTTCTTCCAGGAGTGCACGTTCTCCAGATGAAAGAAGAGGTGACATTCGACTCAAGAGAGAAAGGAGCCACCACTGTGTGCATTCCGCTCTTTGCCCAGCTTCATCTGGGTCTTCCCAAGGTGCGGGATTCGCAGGAGAGGCGAGTGCTCGAAGCCAGCGGGAAAGAGCACCGTGTCCGCCCAAAATATGCCAAGAACGTGCCAATCCCTCTATTCTCTGTACGTCGATTTCCGGTTTCCAGTCAATATGAATCGGATGCAATTGGTCGTGAATCCAATCGTCATTAAATTTGAGACTCTTTTGTGTTCCAAGTCCTCGAATACGAGCCATTGACCAGGCTTCTGCCCCCTGGCCAATGGATGCAGTTTCTGCCAACCAGTGGATCGAAGGTGTAGCCTTAATCGGTTCAGTTTGACGAGAAGGGTGTAACCCAATTTCGGTTAGGCCATTTCGCCAAGGCTCGACCCGCTCTTGCCAATTCGGATCAATAATCAAGACACTTGCATCGGATGGGGCACTCTGTATCCAATCACGCAGCACTTCGATAGAGGCTGAAATGTCAAGTCCAGTTCGTGGAACCAAGATTCTATGGACAGATTGTTCAACCGGTACCGGTTTCCAAATTTCGTGAGCCACAATCCATTCAGGTAGTGTTTCGTTGGTACAGTCATAGACGTCTTCTAGGATGGCACCGTGTAAACCCAATCGATAATTGCCAATTGGAGCATCTCCATGTTGGCACAATTGATGAATGGAAATGTGGCTGTTGAGAATCAGTAACATTCTCCGATCACTTCGTGAAAGCGTAGGCATCTGATCCATCAGGACAATTCCAGCAATTCCGACCAAAGTGAATGGCTTTGTTTGTGTCGCCTCTAAAGAATCGATTAGATTGCGACGATGCAATAGTGGATGGGTCCCATTCAACTTCCGCTCCATCCGATGAAGACGTTTTTTGAAACCAGCAATTCCTGGGCCATCCCATGAACGAATATCTTCTATGTCAAAGACACGGGATAATCTCTCTAATGCACGGGTTCGACCATCTCCCCAGCGATGTTCTGGAACGGGGTGAAGAAGTGGGAAATCACCTTCTCTTGCGGCTGATTCACACTCGGAATGCAACA
>JASLKO010000214.1 GCA_030747475.1 Candidatus Thalassarchaeaceae archaeon
AGATGCGGTTCTTGACATCAAAACTCGTGGATTTAGAGAATATGTGACCATTGAAGCAAGTGGCAATATTACATTTGAAAACTTGGAAGCATGGCAAGGATCGAAGGTCGATGTAATCTCAACTTCTGGGCTACACAGGGCCACATCACCTCTTGATTTGACATGTATCTTTGAAGGGGTGTGAGGTCATGGGAGAGGTCCCACCAACCCATCCGCGCTACAAATCTCTAATGGCAAGAAAAATGCTGACAGATGCGGCGGCGGCGGGGCTCTTGGCTGATTCAGCACTGATTGCCCATGGAAGAGGAGAGGCATTCGACTATTTGCTTGGAGAAATGACTTGTAGATCTGCAAGAGAGGCAATTCGTGAAACTGCGGCACACCTCTTGGCTGCGAAACAACCTGTCATTTCTCTGAATGGAAATTCTGTTGCACTTGCTGCGTCAGAATTACTTGCTTGTGCAGCGGTTCTAGGTTGTGCCATTGAAATCAATATTTACTATCGGACTCCCGAGAGAATGGCTGCTCTTTTGTCTACAATGGAACAACGAAAAAATGAGGCTGCGGAACACTTTCCAGAACTTAAATCGCAAATTATTGCTGTTCCAATTCTAGGTGCAAATCCTGATACTAAAATTCCAAATTTAGATGGCCCGCGAGCCAATTGTCATTCAGATGGAATTTTTGCAGCAGATGTTATTTTGGTTCCCCTTGAAGATGGGGATCGATGCGAAGCCCTTGTTGCAATGGGCAAGACTGTTTGTGTCATTGACCTAAATCCTCTTTCAAGAACTGCAAAAATGGCAACCGTCACCATCGTTGACGAATTAACCCGTTGTGCGCCATTGCTATTGGATGACTTACAAAAAGGTATGATTGCACCAAACGATAATTGGAATAACGAATATAATTTGCATGAAGTTACCAAACAAATGCTTCGCATTCTTGAATAATGTTCTAAATCGCTATTTTCAACAAGATGTCGGGATAATCCTTAACCTCAGGTTGTGGGAAATTTAGTTTGAATCAACATGTCTGAAGAGCAGGACAGGCTCCTCCGAGAGGGAGATGCATTTCTGTCATCTCAGGTCTCTTTCGATATCGATGAACCGAAAAAACCTGTTCGGAGAAAATCGAAAAAAGATGCGGGGGCGGTCAACAAGCGGCCTGGTGATGATCAAGTCACAGCCTGTCCAGGTTGTGCATCTGAAATCCCAGAAGGCGAATTTGTCGAAGCCATTCTTTCCTTTGTCACAGGGGCTGCGGATTATTTGGCTGGCGATCCCGTGCGGGTTCGAAGTGTGCAAATGCTGCAACAAATGGTTAGCCAAGGTCGTGTTCCAGATCCCCATTCCGAATGGAGTCTTGAAATTGTTCAGCGTATTGAACAGCACATCGAACATATGGCTGATGAACGTGCTCGGTTGATTCAGAGAAGAGAGGATGGGGTGTTGCCAGAACATCCTATGTCCAATGTAAATATCGAAGAAATCAGAGAAAGTTTGCGAGCAGAAGTTGAACAGGAAATTGTGGGTCAGGTTGCAGTCGCCATTCGTGACCAGGTACGACAACAGGTCGTTGAAGAAATGGTTCCAACCATCCGAGCCGAGGTTGAGAAAGAGTTGTGGGCGGAGTTTGAAGATGCAATGCGGAAGGAGCGCGCAAAACACGAGCATGCTGAGAACTAGGCTACTGCAAAGTGCTTTTTGAGTAGCGATTCGAGGACTTCGACAATCGCATCACCAACTTCGCTGGTTCCTGCGGAGCCACCCAAATCGTAGGTTAACATGTCTCCTTTGAGTACATCAGCTACAGCTTGATCGATGAAATCACCAATCGCCTTACAGTCAGCATCTCCCTTTGTTTCGCCAAGCCAATCAAACATGAGGGATACGCTACTAATCATCGCCATCGGATTCGTTGTATTCTTTCCTGCATACTTTGGAGCCGAGCCGTGAACTGGTTCAAACATACCATGTCCATCGCCAAGGTTGGCACTCGCTGCGATTCCCATGCCACCCTGGAGTACACTGGCCAAATCGGTGCTGATGTCACCAAACATGTTTGGTGTGACGACAACATCGAACCACTCTGGATTTCGAACGGCCCACATGCAAAATGCGTCGATGTAAGCGTGATCAGTTTCGGTGTCGGGATAATCTGCTGAGATTTCATGGTAAATTTTGTTGAATAATTGGCACCCACGGGTCACATTTGATTTGTCGACGCAGGATACTCGAGTCTTCGAATCTCCAGGGGCGCCGTTGCGACGTTGTGCGGTTTCAAAGGCGAAGCGAATGACGCGCTCACTTCCACTTCGAGAAATAGGTCGTGGGTCCCATGCCACTTCACCATCAAGTCCAGGGAATTCCATTTCACTAGGCTCCCAAGCTGTACGGCCTTGTGCCTTGTCTGCAGAACGGCGGAGTAAGGAGTGGTACAGGCCCTCGGTATTCTCTCGAATGATAATCATGTCAACTTGTCCAGGTTTCCAAACTTGGGTAAATTCACCATGGATTTTGTGTCGAACGCCTTCATACAACTTAATTGGACGGACATTTGCAAACAAATCCAATCCACTGCGAAGACCTAAGATGACTGCACCACCGGCCAAATCGCCGTCTTCGGTGATTGCCCCGGGCCAACCGATGGCTCCCAACAATATTGCATCAGCATCATCCCGACAGAATTCAAAGCTCCCTGCGGGCCATTCTTCACCAGTTTCGAGGTAATATTTACCACCACAAGGAATCTCCTTGGTCTCAAAAGAAAGAGGAGATAATTGCTCTACAGCATCCAGCACTTTTCGGGCCTCAGCCATGACATCTCTGCCAATCCCGTCACCGGGAAGCAAAGCCAAGGTGTAGGACGTCATGAAGTTCGCCAATCACTCCCCCTACATGAAGGAGTCCATCCGTTTATCAACCGAAAAA
>JASLKO010000215.1 GCA_030747475.1 Candidatus Thalassarchaeaceae archaeon
AAGACATAGTCGATTTGCTCGCTGTGCTGAAATAGGTCGCCATCAGCCACACATCCATGGCGGCCCGCGATATCGAAGAACGCGTACGAAATTGGCTATCGGGCGAAGGACTGGAAATCAAGGAACGAGACGACCCCCGTGCCGATTTCCATTTCCTTGTTCGATACCCGCCTACCAAGCATGGTCATTTGTTCAATGTACTCTCACCAAAGGAGAGAAACCTTGTTGTAATTTCTAGCGTAACTCAGGTTGATCAGGGCCAGCAAGATGAGATGAAAAAGCATGGGGAAACTGATGCCGATGGTTGGGAGGAATGGTTGCATGACACCCGATTACAATTGACCCGATCTCATGTTGATTGGGTCTTGCATGTTGGCCATGGCTCTGGAAAACCAGGCCCACTCCAAGCCTTCAATCTCTCAATGCCAACTTGGTTTGATGGGGTGACTCAAAACGAGGTTATGCAAACGCTCCGGCGATTGTGGCTTTCGAAATTATCTCTTATACATGAAATCAAATTTTCATATGGCCCTGGCGTCGGAAAGCCTGGGCCGGTCGATGACTGGGCTAAGGGTGGTCCAAAATCAGGCCCCACTTCTCCAACTTCAACAAAAGAAGTTGAAACCGATGAAACTGGTGGTTTTGGAACCGGTTTCGACCCATCAGAATGGGTTTAACCCCCTCGCACGCGCACGTGCGCGAATCTGACCGCTAAGGGGTTCGGTTAAGTAGGAGGGAAATAGCGTTGATAGAATGCTGGAGATGTTCTCCAGGGGGTCGACAATATGAGCAATAGCAAACATGGCTGCGTCACAATGGTGATGATTTTCTTGATGAGTACAATGTTGGTAGGGTATACACCACCGGTCGCACAGGGTGCATCGGTTGTGATTACCGATGCAGTGCAAATCGTAGATGGTGGAGCAATTAACGAACGAATGGCATCAATGACAAGCGATAGTGAAGGAAATATACACGTTGTTTGGAGCCGAAATACACAACATCTCTACTATTCAATGTTGGATCCCAGGGCACAGACCGTGATTGACGCCACTCAAATTTCCAATGGTGGTGGCCACCGCTCATGGCACCCAGACATTGACATCGACTCTGAAGATCGAGTCCATGTAACGTGGGTCAACAAAGCCAGCCAACATGAAATCCTGTACACGCTACTCGACCCTAGCTTGGACGATCAGGATGGCTCAGTGGCTGACGACTCAACAATTTCAATTATTGACGACACCGAAGTTGTTCGTCGACAACAGAATCGCGACTGGCCAGCGATTGCAGTGGATAGCCAAGACAACGCTCACCTTGTCTGGGAAGATTCCTACGATCGGCATGACAAGTACTTCCAGCAACCGCAAATTTACTACAAATTCCTAGAGATTGATGAAGCATCACGCGAAGCGATCACCGCAATTGATAGTACTCTATTGACTCCAATCATTGGTCACAAAGGCCATCCAGATATCGCCATTGATGCAGATGACCTTGTTCAGATTGCATGGGACGATACGCGTGGTGGTAAGGTAGAGATTGTTTCAGCAATCGACACATCAGGTTCCATGTATTCAGAATGGGCTGACATGTGTGTTGTTTTCTACGGAGGCACATGGTCTAACGGTGGGTCATTCACCGGAATCAAGCCTATGCTTGAAGAGGCGAACATCTCGGTATTCGAAACATTGTATGCATTGGGTGGAACTTTCCCAAGTGCAGCCACAAGCGGTGCATGTTCTAGTCCACCTCACCACGAGAACCCACGAGCCAACCACCTTACCCAAGGAGATGACTCTGGTGGCCTTATCAAACTACACTCCACCATATACAACGGTGGCGCACAAAGCGGCGGTTACCAAGGTGAAGATTGGGGGCCAGGAAGTGCTTGGGCCTGTTTGTCATGGGTCGATGCACAAGGCAACGTACCCGGTAACCCACCCACTACACACGACCACAAATGGAATCCTAATGCGACCAAGATTGTGATTCCAATCAGTGACGAAGGGCCCAAAGGTGGAGATCCTCCACAACAATCTGACGACATCGCTAGTATCAACGAAGCCCACGACGCTTGCGTTGATGCAGGGGTAATCCCAGTAGGAATCTATGGTTCATCATGGGGCGCAAACAACCAAGTTGCAAGTCACATGAAAGATCTCGCACAATGTCCAAACGGGCAGGTGAACATGAACCCACGAATTTGTCCCGGCTCCACAACTCGAAATACCGATGGTGGGGGACAAGTGTATGCTTTCCCCGCATCTTCAGCCAACAACATGGCCACTCTTGTTGAGGCAATGGTTTTCCTAGCTACAAACAACAGCCGAGAGATTTACATGACAGTTTTGGATCCGTACGCGAAGATTCAGAACCCAGCCCCAGGCTGGGTCTATGGACAATCCGGAACAGATGAAAGCAGCAATCGATACACCGAAGATTTGGGTCCAAGCCAAGATTCCAATGGATACGGACACTTGGTTGTCGTCAACGACACACGAGTCACATTGGACGACGCCTTCAGCCTTCACCCATCCCTTGCAATTGACAATAGTGGCGACACCCATCTAACTTGGATGGACACCCGTGACTACGGTTTTGACAAGGATGACAATTACGAAGTCTACTATTCTCGCCTTCGCCTCAAGGGTGCTGCAGAATGGGACGGTGTTTCTGGAGGATTGCCAACATATGGAATCAAGAAGATTGTTGACACTCGAATCTCATACGTTGAAGGTGCCAATAATGTCAATCCTAATGACTACTATCGTGCATCTTCATACATGCCACAAGTCCTTGCTGACAATCAGAACAACGTTCACATTTCTTGGTTGGAAAACTCAAACACATCACAAGGTGAATCGATTATGTACGCACGTCTTAATCACACCAATGATGTTGGCGATTGGCCATTGAACAGCATTGCAGCCGCAGTCATTGATCCATGGGAGAGAGTCGATGTATCCGATTGGAACAGTGACAAATTGGGGCCAAACAATGGTCGAGCACCTGAACTCTCACAGCCTCCGGCATTTGCCAATGACTTAGGCAGTGGTGCGCATATTGCGTGGTCTGATACGAATAAGTGTAATGAAAATTCCAACAACGGAGCATACACGTTGTGCTACACCCACGTCCTCACTGGACAAGTCGATGTTGAATTGGCTGATGACGAGACATATTACCACGTGATTGAACCCGGTGAACAGACAATTTACAATTTGACCGTGAACAATTCAACACCTGGCCCAATTGATTTGGTGTCGGACACATTTGCAGTCAATCTTTCAGGGGTTCCTGTGAATTGGACCGCGAATTTGTTTTTCGCAGATAACCATACAGCGATTTTCCCAGAAACTCCAATCTTCTTGCTTGGTGGCGAATCTGTCAGAGTCTACCTACGTGTTCGGGCCCCTTCAATTTACCAAGCAAATGAGGATGAGCTTGCAGGAATCATTGTCTCTGCTGTTTCATACAAAGATCCTGCAATTCGGAGCGACCGTCTAACGCTGACACTGATGGATGTGGTTCACGGAATTGAGCTTGAAACCAGCCATTATCAATCAGATGTTGAACAGGGAGAAACTGCGATCTTCTCGATTACGATTACCAACAAGGGCAATGTCTTCGATACTTTTGCATTCTATGACCCCACAACGTTGCAGGGCCAACAGGAATGGCTTCTGCCTTGGGGTTGGCAAATCAATTTCCCAATGATGGTGAGTTTGGATCCGGGACAATCTGTGACCAAGAATCTTGAGATATCCGTTCCAACGACTCAGGATCCAGGCACATTCGCCTTGTATCTCAAGGGATGGTCGATGGGCGAACCCGTCAAGAGTTTGGATAAGGGTACCTACGATGTCCTTGAATTGTGGGTGAACGTGAGTATTCGTTCTACTGGCAACATTATCTTCGAAATATTTGACACATCAGAGTATGTCATGCCAGGAGATTGCCATACATACACCATCGATGTCATCAAGAAGTTCGCTCCAGGTTACCTGATTTTCACAACCCCTGGTGCTCCTGAAGCCAAACCAGATGGAATGCCAATGAATGAATGGCAATATGACCATTGGACTGTAAACTTGGATTTCAGTAACGCACCTGGTGGAAATGAGGGTGAAATGAGCAAACCTCGCCACTGGTCAATCATTGATGTACCTAGAGAAGTCGCAGTCGTCGTCTGCGCACCATTGAATGCTACTGCCGGACTAGGTCCTGCAATAACAGTCAAGGCACATCTACAAGGGGCCTCAAGAGTATCTGATGCGGTAATCCTATCCACAAATGTCGTACACGTCTATGACTTGGAGATGGATGCGCCAGAGTCTAC
>JASLKO010000216.1 GCA_030747475.1 Candidatus Thalassarchaeaceae archaeon
TCCAAATCCGAAAGTGTGTGGCTGCTAATCACCACACATGTACCTCGATCTGCAAGTTGTCGAAGAAGGGTGCGGAAGGCGCTTTGTGCCACCGGATCCAATCCATTCAGAGGTTCGTCAAGTAGGAGAATTTTCGGGTCACCAAGAAGGGTTGATGCAAGACTCAGTCGCTGTTTCATCCCCTGAGAAAATGTCGACAAATCATCCATTGTTCGATTTTTCAAGCCAACCAAATCGAGTAAATCATGGCCTTCTTTCAAGGGCAAGTGGCGCATTAAGCAGAGACGATCAATCGTCTGCTTTGCCGTCCCAGGTCCATTCCATGTGACGCGTTCGGGCATGTACCCTATTGCAGAACGTCGCTCTTCGATTGAAGTCGTATTCTCGACCAAAATTGAGCCGTCTTCAAGTGGCAATAAATCAGCCATGACCTGCATTAAAGTGGTCTTACCTGAACCATTTGGACCGACCAAACCTAGGATTTGTCCACCCTCTAGTGTGAGATCAATGCCCCGAATCCCTGGTCCTCTTCGCGTAGCCCATGGGTGAAATAGGCGTGGCTGACGCACGGGATACCGAAAGGTCGCAGAACGTAGTTCCAACATGGCCCTCACACTTCCGTGTACCTCGTCCTTCATGGAGTTGATGTGAATCGCCTCATGGGTGTATCAATTCGCCACATGGTTCAATGGGGTTGAAGGTTACCGCAGTATGATGGAGATTGGTGGCACGCTCACAGCATGGGCTATTCCCCTCATGTGTGTATTGAGTGCCATCGCCATCGAATGGAAATGGAAATACCCTCAAACACACATCATTGACTTCTTCCGCGCAGACCCGTTTAATGTCGGAATCACCCTGCTTTGTGCAGCCATCATTCTGGTTCCGCTGGGATGGTGGGTCGCCATTCCTGCCGGTGCGATTGGACTCGGCATTCGCGCTCTAGCATCAGAAGATTCCAGGGTCATGTGGCCGAATCGTTGGCAGGCTCGCAGTGCATTTGTTGTGGCCATCTTATTGGGCACATTGTTGTCTGGTTTTGGAGGCGTATCAACACCGGTTGGAGCGCCTGAATGGGGCATCCCTGATTCGACCGAAAATCCAGATGCGGCAAATTGGCCTGCCTCGGAACAATATATCTGGGTGGATGGAACGACAATTTTGGTGGTCAATCACGTACGATTACCAGGCACAATGTCTGCGATTGGTTCAGGTTCAATGGTACTGTGGTATTTGGAATCCTCCGGAACGGATGATGAACGACTGAAACAAGCGATGGAAAAGTTACCCAACCCCGGGCTGGCAGATTGGATGACACTGGCCACAATCGCCTACGGCCAATCTCACGAATACAATGGAACAAATTTGCCATACACGGTCAAAGATGTCAAACTGGATGGAATCACCATTGCTGAGATGGTCACCGTTGCAGTAGGAACATGGGGTGGTGAAGTGCAATTGTTGACCATCATCAAACCAAATATCCCTACTTTGCCATTTTCAGGCCTAGAAAACGACCCCTACGGTGAAGAATATGTTTTGCCGTGGTTAAAGGCCAATGCCTAAGGATGAACACCTATGGTGTTCCCCACTACACTCGATGTATTACAGGAAAGCATATTCAAGCGTCAAGGTAGCCGACAAGGTATGCGAAGTACAACCAAGTGTAGCCTTTGG
>JASLKO010000217.1 GCA_030747475.1 Candidatus Thalassarchaeaceae archaeon
GGCTCAACGGTTTGACCTTTTTTGGAATCTGTAACTATGTAACTGACCTTCATTCCAGGGGTAAATTGGAGACCTTTAGCAATTCGTTTCCGAGCGGCTTGAACATATGGTAGTCCATCTGGATTCGCATATACACTGTGGAAATCCCACTCTTTCTTCTTGGAATCCCACTTGCCTTTACATGAACGGCTGATGATGAGATCCTCCACATCGACTTCACCTGCCTTGACCGAACGAATCAATCCAATGACGTGCTTGTAAGCCCCTTCTTCATCACCATCCAGAATTCGTTCAAACGTGCCCATCATCGTCTGATTGAGCAAATCAAATGAATCGGTGCGCCGAACCTCGTAGCCTCGAATGAGTAAATCCTCTTCAGGCCAGACCACGCGCCCAACGTAGCGCTTTTTGGCACCATGGCTGAAAAATACAGAAAGGCCCTTCTCAAATTCCAATTCTGCACCTTCTTTCGTGAATCGATTGGCCAATTCATGGCCGAATTTAACCAACGAATCCTTGCCTTTTTCGGGAGCGGAAACGAATACTGAATCCGTATCTGAATAGACCACTGGGTGGCCTTCTTCTTCCAATGCGTGAATGATTTTCTTGATGTTAGAACGTGCCCAAGCCGTGATTGCTGAACCGATGTCCTGATGTGTGAATCGGTAGAATGCAGAGGCGAATACGCCGTAGAATGTATTCATCAAGATTTTAACGGCGGATTGCATTTGGTCATGGAACATACGAATTGATTCATCTTTCGCGTTTTTCATCAGCACTTTGTGCTCATCGCGCTGTGCCATCAAATCCTCTAACAATCGAGGGACCAATCCTTCTCTGACTTTCTTTTTCAAAAATTTCGTCCCACTGGGTGAGAGGTTTACTTCATTGGTTTCATCAGAGGAATCGACGCGTGTTGTATGACAGATGTTGTTGCTAATCATGATTGACGGGTACATCGATTTGAAATCAAGAACCGCAACCCATGGATAGCGTCCCCCTTCAATATCGTGAACATATCCACCTGTAATTGCATCAGATTTCCCTCCACGTCGTGTCATTGGAACGGCAATATTCTCACGATCTGCTAAACGGATGACTAGGCTGTCTAACCATTGACTGGTCGAACCGATGATCGCCGTCTCCAACGGCACCTTTCCAACCGATGCCAGTGCTTCTTTACGAGCCGTTGCTGAGATGGCGTCAAGTATCTCAATGGGCAACAAGGCGTCTTGTGCGCAGTACTCGAGTACGACATCAGGTCGAGATGCCCATTCCTCATCCATTCGACTGGCATCGACATCCATTTTGCGAAGTTCCTCACGTTCGGGGAACAACAATTCGGAGACGAACTTCAACGTCTCTCTTTTGGGACGAAGGGTCATGCGGGCTTCCCACCATGCATCCATCACACAGCGACCCGTGAGAGACCACTTGCGATTTTGTTGGCGGTTGGCCAAAATGGGTGGGCCGCGAACCCCACCTTTGCAAGCTTCTTCGGTGATGGGGATTCGACCCCACCCCGCAAGAACAGCGCGGGTCAATTTGTCATTTCTTTCTTCCAAATCTTGCATGCGCTCTTTGACTTTGGGTAAATCGAAATTATCGATATTGTATCCAGTGATAATGTCGGGGTCACTGTCTCTGACCAAACGTGTGAGCCCTTCCAACATTTCACGTTCATCACCTCGGAAAGTGTGCGTCTCACTCTGACCATTCTGCTCAACCACAGCAGCAGCACAGAGAATCTTCCCCGTTTCGATGCTTGTCTCCAAATCAAATGAGAACGTGATGAATGGTGCTGCAAAGGCATCGATTGGAGACAAATCATCAATGTGGCAGCGGGCAATCTGATCGGTGGGATACAGGCCACGCCCCCCCGCTTCTCGAATGAGATCTCCTTCTTTGGGGAGCAATTCTCCCGACCACCGAATGTGAGAACCCAGGTCCATTTCAAGCAACAGTCTCTGTGGAAATACGATATCTGCACTGCTAAGTTCCCATCTTGTTTTCAATGCCTCGCGAATTTTCGGAACATTGTAGGGTTGTTTAACTTCGACTTTCCAATGTGGCTTTGTGCCTAAGTCAGTCCACTT
>JASLKO010000218.1 GCA_030747475.1 Candidatus Thalassarchaeaceae archaeon
AAAGCAAGACACGATGAGGACAATTGTTGAGATTCTCACAGTGCTTGTGGAAGATGCCAAATTCAAATTCGAAGAAGGACATATCGAAGTCCGAGCTGTGGATGCCATGCATGTCGCAATGGTGCGCATGGAAATTGATGCTGCCGCATTTGAAGCATGGGAATGTGAACCCTGTACAATTGGATTTGAATTGGTCAAACTCCGTGATTTAATCGGTTTGGCTGAAGCGGGGGACCTTATCGAAATGAATTATGATGAAAACGATGGACGGGTCAATATTCAAGTCGGTGAGATCAATCGAACCATTCGCCCTCTGGATCGAGCGACAATGCTAGAACCACGAGTGCCGGATGTCGAATTGCATAGTTCAGTGAAACTTTCTGCAATCAAGTTCAGTAGAGCCCTCCGTGCGGCCAAACAAGTGGGGGATTTGGCGACCATTTCCCTCAATGCACAATCGTTTGGAGTCAATGTAAGTGGTGACACAGACACTGTGAACGTGTCATACGATGCAGGGGAATTGCAAGACTTGGTTTGCGATGGCCCAGTGAAAAGCCAATACAGCCTATCCCTACTCTATCCAATGGCCAAGCGGATGGAAGCAATCGTCGATACGGTCACATTATTCTTCAACGAGAACCATCCACTTCGTTTGGAATTTGATTTTGCCGATGGAGCCGGCCGTTGTGTCTACTTCCTCGCACCAAGAATTGAAGGCGATGCGTGAACCCGCGTAAAGCATGGCAACCCCCAAGGTCTGCGTAATCATCCCTACTCTTCGCAATGCCGAAGAATTGGAAATTGCACTTGATGGCTTGTCAAATCAATCTTGGAACGGGCCACTGGAAATTGTGATTGTTGGCCCTACTGGAGACCCTGGAGAGGCCATAGCGATGGCAAAAGGTGCTTCATGGATTGATGATCAAGGAAGTCGTACACGTGCAGATGCATGTAATGTAGCACTCGAATCAGTCGATTGTGAACTCGTTCTATTCACTGACGATGATGTTTGGGTTCCAGAAGATTGGGTGGAAAATCTTGTTCGCTGGTTTGACAGAGAGGATGTCGCAGGTGTTGGTGGACCAAATTTTGCACCACCTGACTCTCGATCCACTTTTTGGCAACGTGTCATCGACGTTACATTCTGTTCCAAGTGGGTTACAGCAGGTACAAATTATGGAAACAGGGGGAGTGAACAATTATCGAAGGCTAACCAGTTGCCTGGTGTCAATGCTGCATATCGAAAATCAGTTCTTGATGACGTCAATGGATTTGACAAGGGGGCCATCGGCTGTGAAGATGCCATGATGGATTACAGGATTGAGCAAAAGGGCCACCAATTGTGGCAAGATCGTGACGCAATCATGTGGCATCGGAGACGCAATCCTAGTCGTGTGCGAAAGCAAATTCGAAATTATGGATTGGTTAGAATATTGGCAAGTGATATCCATCCTGGAATGAAATCGTGGAGTCATACAGCAGTTGGCCTATTTCCACTACTGGTCGCATCTGCTCTTTTCGCATTTGTTTATGGCGCAATGACTGGAGGGTTGGCATGGCCCAATGTTTGGGACATATCTCTAGCAACGATTCCAATGGGCCCCGCGAGAGCGATGGTGCATCTTCCGGTGAGCCTTGCTTCGTTGTACGTGTTGATTTGTTGGTTTGGAGCAGCGATGGGTTCATCTCCTTCAAGGAAATTTTCAACTGTAATGATGGCCCCATTGATGACATTCCTCATGCATTGGTCCTATGGAGTGGGGGTATTGACCGCTTGGTGGAGAATTTACGTCTCAAAGAATGCTGGATTGCAAGTAGACGACAAAGATCGCAGTTAAACTCGGCGCATTTCACCCTCATGAATCTCATAAGAACTTGATTTTGGCCTCCAAATCAGGGCGGTCATCAATGAAAAGAAAATTCCACCAACTGCAATGTTCAACCAACTTTCAGACAAATATTTCGGACTGGCATTGAAATATGCCCATGTGAAACTTGGTATGATTCCAATGAATAAAGCCATGATGGATTCCCGTAGTAAAAGCTCAGATTTTGGTGGTGCATTTGGCATCCTCAAATCACCTTCGGGTGTTGATGAACGAACCAATCTAAACCCCATTTGAGGCCGAGATACCCCTCGAGGAGTCGCACCTCGAATGGTTCCAGAGTTTCGCCAAATACGAGTCACATGTGCCGAGTGATCTGAAACTCCTCCTGCACGCAGTATTGGCAACCAAGGTTGACCATCACATGGTGCGCCCCAATATCCACTCCTTGGTGGTCGATCACTGAGAACTTCAACTTGGACATCACCTGGACCAATTGCACCTTGTTGCGCTGCCAATGCCCATTCTGCTTCCGAAGGGGGTCTAGGATCTCCATCCACCCCAATCAACCCTGCTTCAATCATCAATGGTGTCAACCGATTTAATGGCTCATCAGAGGTGATTCCAGCTGCGGAGTTTCCAGTCAATGATTTCCATTGTGAAAATGTAATGGGTTTAGCACTAATCTCGAATGAATTTTCAATATGAATTTCATGGCGTGGTCCATTGGACACATGCATAAGAGCACCACGATTATCTCCAAGCCAAGTTGTGCCTGAGTCAACTTTAATCCACTCAATTTCACTCAAAGGTTATTCCTCCTCAAGCGCCCCTGTTTGAATCGCCCATTGACTTGAATATACACCATTATTGGCCACCAAAATATCGTGTGTCCCGCGCTCTAAAATTGCCCCATCAACCATTGAAAGAATCTCATCTGCATTACGTATTGTCGACAATCGATGGGCGACTGCAATTGTAGTTCGAGTTCCACCAGTCTCGAGAAGATTCGCTTGGATCTGTTTTTCAGTTTCAGCATCAAGAGCGCTGCTGGCTTCATCCAAAATCAGCAAACTAGGTTTCTTGAGCAATGCTCGAGCAAGGGAAATTCGTGCACGTTGTCCACCTGACAATTTAACGCCACGATCGCCGACCATGGTATCGACGGTTTCGGTCAATTCTGAAACAAACTCTGTTGCTCCAGCTAGATCCAGTGCAGTTTGCAATTCTGAATCGCTTGCATCTCGGGCATAAACAACATTGTCTCGAATCGTACCATAGAACAAAAATGGGTCTTGACTTACAAATCCAAGATGGTTTCGAACGCTTTCAAGTGTAAGGTCTTGAATGTTGATTCCATTGATTCGAATGACACCTCGATTGGGTTCATAATAGCGCAATAGAAGTTTGAGAATCGTCGATTTACCTGCACCGGTGTGACCCATTATTCCAAGGAATCCACCTGCATCAACATCAAACGAAATTCCGTTCAACACAGGGGTTTCAGTTTCAGGGTATGTGAAATGAACATCTTCAAATTGGACCGATTCAATTGGATTGTCCAATGCCGATGCGCCAGGGTTATCGAAAATTGTGGGTTCCAAATCGACCATGTCGAATACACGACGAGCAGCCGCTTCACCACGTTGTAACTGGTTCACCAACATCCCGAAGATGAATAGGGGCATTGTCATCCGAGTCATAATCAGCAAGAAGGTGACAAAACCACCAGCTGTGATACGGTCATTCTCCATGAGCCATCCGCCAACGCTCACAAGCATTCCAAATGCGAGTCCTGCGACAAGGTAAATTCCTGGTATGAAGCGATTTCGATCCTTGCTGGCTCCGATTGCTTGGTCGCGATAATCTTCGCTTTCCTGCGATACACGATCCGATTCCCATTCTTGGGCGTTGTAAGCCTGAACGACAGAAATACCTGAAATCACATTCTCTAGAACCGCACTAATTCCACCGGTAGATTCTCTTTGTTTGCGATATTTCCTTTGGACCCGTGTTGAGAAAAAATACACCATTGGGAAAATTAGGATCAGTGGACCAAACAAGACTGCAGCCAATTCCCAAGACATGAGAGTCAGAATGGCACCAGCTGTCAAGAAGGTCACAATGATTCGAATAATCGATGTTGAAGAATCTGAAATAACATCCTCTAATTGATTGACATCTGCAGATAATACAGACATCAGGACACCCGTTTGACGTAAATCATAGTATGATGCCTCCATGCGAATCAATGATTGCGTTGCATCCATCCGAATATCATGCTGAACTTTGTATCCAAGTGTTTGCCAACAATATTCGGAAATGCCTTGCCAAACTGCAAGGCTCGCAAATCCAAAGAAAATCAATGCACCGTAACCAATGGCCAAATTGTCACTGATGAGAGGAAACAAGTTTTCATCTAGCCACGTTCGCATTGAACCAAATGCACCGGAGGCCATATTTCCACTGTAATAATCGACTGCGAATCCAATGAATACGAATGGGAGTAAGTCACTGAACCTCGCCATTCCATTTGAAAGAATACCAGTCAGCGCCCTGCCCCAGTACGGCTTGATGTATGGTATCACACGCCAAATTCTACGCCCTAGCACCTGCGTTCTCTCGTCTTCAGTACCAGAGGTACTGATTGACTGGGCTCGGGTCATATCACGCGCTCATGTCCGTGGTTCTTGAATTCGCAGGTCGAGACACTTCACCCATAGAAATTGGTGCGGACGACGGGATTTGAACCCGTGACATGAGGTTGGAAACCTCAGGTGATAACCCCTTCACTACATCCGCGTTAAACCGGGGGGGTGTAATCATGGTCTTATCCAATTCGGTCTGGACTGTCCCGCAAATTCAAGGAGTGGGTGCGCTCGGAGCAGTTCATGCACTGGAGGCGCAAACTGGGAATTGCAATGTGTTTTGCCTTTATGCCAGCGATTGCACCACTATGGGCATTGGCATTCAATACGGAAGTGGATACAATGATCCGAATATTGACTGTCCTCTTTGTCCCTAGTTTAATCATCACACTCGGGAGTGCCGCAACAGAGAAAAAAAGTGATGAATGATTTACATTACAACATCCAACAATCTGGAAAAACCAAACACAAATGACTGCCCATCAATCAATTCTCTCCAATGATGTGCTTCAAGCCTATATCCATGCCCACCATGGGTTAGAATCACTTCTGTACAATTGAGAACTGAGAACGACTGGGGGGCAACATGCATGCCCAATCCGCATGCCTTTTGCACGGCCTCCTTCACAACCCAAGTCCGTGTTGATTCTTGCATTCCAATTTTTTCATCAATATCCCATAATTGCTCTAAATACTGCAATTCTTCCCCTGATGTCATCATCGACAATAGGTTTCTTGGGCGTGGAATGTGCAGTGGTTCAGCATCTAGACCAATGAGTGTACCATCGAGTGATACTGCGGCAACTGAAATGCCATTGGAATGTCCGAGAGAAATTTCGGGTAATCTTGGACTCAATGGCCCCCCTGCCCGTTCTCTGGCCTCTGAATCACTCCAAGCTAAACTTGGTTTTCGATGTTCATCCCGAACCATTCTCAAGTCGAATGGATCAAACCCAATATCACGCAACAATGTTGCCAGTGCATATCTTGCGGACGCATGTTCGAGTGCCCGTTTTGCTGTGACGAAATTTGATGCTTCAAAGGCATCAACCAGTGGCACATTGCTAACATTGGGTACAGGATCGTTTGGATTGTAAGCCCCAACAGGCATCCAAACAGCGATGACATTGCCCGGCCCACATACCTCTGGAAGAGGGAGGGGGGACACGGGCCCTGCAGGTTGCCATTTTGACATCTGAATTCCTCAATTGGAAATTTGATTTTACAATTGCTATTTTGACTTTCTATTTAGTGTGAATTTTAACTCTTCGGGGATGGGAGCCATGCCTTTGAGTCTGAGGCCTTTGAGGGAAATTATCGGCTTTTGATTACGATCAAAGACCATGGCATCATGAATTGTAATGCCTCCATCTTCCGCTCCTCGTCTGATACTGCGGACACGTAGATCATCTCGTTTCGCTGGCACCTTGAGTATTTCACACTCTTCAATTCCAATTGGAAGACTTGAGAGTGAATCATGTTCCATGGCAACCAGGCCCGCATTTTGGAAGCAAGCTTCGATTAACATCGGCAATGATTCCAAGAGGGTTGGTTCTTCCTCAAACAATTGAGTGTTTGGCAATTGACTACGTAATAAGGCAATTCCATCTGCACCGACATCGTCTGCATCATAAATCCCCTTCACCAATCCACCATGAACCTGGAAACGCGGACCATGGAAGAATCGGTCATAGATGAAGGAGGGCTCAAAGGATGCTTTACCACGACCAGGTGGTGCCGTGAAAGCAAGTTCAGTATCTCGTTCGGCTCCATCCTTGAGAAGACGGACAGTGGCTTCATGGTGTATTCTTGGTGGACCGAATACCTCACCTTTTGAGTTTGTCAAATCGCTTTCAATCTGACATTGGATAAATAGTGAATTATGGTCTTGACCGCTGAACTTTGCAATTGTTCGAATCGTGGTTTCTCCTTTCATCAATTTTATCGGCAGACCAAATTTCACATTTGAAAATCCTTCAAGTACACACATTGGATAGAGCAATAGGGAATTTTGTGCGAACATTTCCATCGCCATGACCCCTGGATGATATGGTGTGCCATCGATTGAATGATCGATGAGGAATGGATGTCTTTCCGTTGACAGTGTACATTCAGTGACTATTTCCGAATAAGGTTCGTGTGTAATGATTTTGTCCACAAAGGGGAAGCGTTCTGGTTCCGCTAGGGCGCCCGCTGTATCCATAGGGAGTTTTTGAGGAGGGGCTCTTTTACAATCCTCTTGATCCAAAATCCCCAACGCTCCTGCTGCAACAACGCGTCTTTTTCCACCGGCTAGCATCTCACGCACAAATATGTCCACCCCAGCCTCCACAGGAATTGTTTCGATACCTGCTTGTTGGAATACGGATTCTAATGAACCACGTGTTGCCATTCCAACATCACGCCATCCTGACCAAGCAATTGCGACGGCCCGAGGAGCATTGTTGTGATGGGCGATACGGCATAATTCTGCATCAAGAATATTGTTGGCCGCAGCGTAATCGACTTGCCCGCCATTGCCAAAGCGTCCAGCAATTGATGTGAATGCACACACTACGCGGAGGTTTTCAAGATCATCACCGATAGCGTCGATTAGTGATCTCCAGCCATCGATTTTCACTGAAATCACACGCGAGAATACGTCCCAGGTCTTATCTGCAACCAATTTCGAATCTTCAAGACCTGCCCCGTGAACGATTCCAGTAATTTGACCGAATTCTTTTGTGACTGCAGCCAGAACCTTGGCCACTGATTTTTGGTTGGTTACATCACAAGCATCGTATAATGCGCGATTTCCTGTTGCTTGAATATCACGAATGGTTTGGTGGATCTCAAGACTTCGCATGTATGTGTTCCATTCTCGGTCCCATTCAAC
>JASLKO010000219.1 GCA_030747475.1 Candidatus Thalassarchaeaceae archaeon
CCAAAGGACTCCTATGAATCCTCGTCTTGATTACCCTTCGTCCCATACCTTCCAATTGCGTTCGTTGGGATTGCCGTCTTCAACAACATCCTCGATTGCACTTTCTTCGACAGATTCAATTTCATCCACGACTCGTGAAACTCCACCCACTCGATCAGGCCGATCGGCAAAGGGAGCAGGAACATCATTTTCGGGTGGATGTGTTTCTTCGATAACCAGATTGAGACTCTCTCCACCATGTATACTTCGCCATATTTCGTCTGTGGTGGGTATGCGTTGTTGTTGAACTCCATCTGTGGGTGCAATGGGTATTATCCCCCCTCCCGCAGTTTGCATAACTAAGTTAGCTGTTGGTTGAGATTTATTCCCCCTGCGCCATAATAGTAAACCAATGGGCAAGATGCACATTCCACAAATCATTCCAAAACAACCACCATTGACCATCGCCGCAGCAGTGGTTAATCCAATATCACGATCTACAACCCAAAGCGTATCATTTGCTGCAGTATTTTGTATGGCATAGACCCCATCAGCCTCAGGTTGAAACACTCCTACGGATGGGTACTCTTTACCCCCTGATCCTATACGGCCCCCCTCACCTTCCATCCAATTTGGTGCCGTTATGGAAACTTCAGTTTGAGTATCAATTTCAATAATTGTACATTCGCAAGCCGAATCAGTTTGCCGAAACACAATGTATGATTTGTCTTTACTCAAATTTACTGAACTCTCTTCGCCCCCATTAATTTTCACAATATGGCTTTTACTAGGGTCTACTTCTTCTTCGTAAGAACTGTAGTATGCTGCAAAAGCAGCAATCGATAAACAGAGTATGATGGCCCCGGCAACCATCACCCGCTTTGGCCAGACAGAGGCTTGACTCACAGACACCCCTCATCATCAACGTTCATGTCAGTTATGCTTAGCGGCCAAGCCCAATTTCTGCCAATTTCTCTGGCAAATATGTGTCCGTTACGAAATCAAGACCATACTTTGCAAGTGACTGTTGTTCAGCCTTCTTCCCTAAAGTCAGCATCATTTGGATTTGTTCTTGCCACCAACCATCTGCAAACCTTGGATCGCTAAGTTCAGCCTTCAATGCCTCTACGTCCTTGCTTGATAGTTTGTCACTCGGTAAATCATAGGCCTCAATATCATCAGATGTGATACCGAGATATTGTGCAGAAGGTGTTGCTAGATATTCAGAGATGTGCGCCGTCTTAATCGCCCCATATGCAATACTTGCAAAAATTCGGAACGACCATGGATCACCGTCGAGGAAGACGATAATTGGTAAATTCCATTCTTCATTCATTCGCTTCATGATTCGGCGTGTAGAACGTGCAGGCTGACCTTTCAAATGAAGCAAGCCACACCGATATTCTTCATCAAATCCATTCTCTACCAATCGGTCAAACATACCACCAGTCTCAATGGCCATGATAAATCGAATATCATGCTCAATCAGCTGTATTTTTTCTGACTCAACGTTGTATGGGACTCCATATCCAGAATCTCCAACATCATCGCGCGCATTGATGCGCATCCACTCACCTCGTCGATTCTTCTCATCCAATGTCAGATTTCCAATCATTCTCGCACCATCTTCTTCAGGTCTCAGTTTGAAATCTTCCCGGAGACATTTTGTGACGATCTCTAAATCTTCAGCCAGATTGTTACTTTCATTTTGCGATCCAAATTTTCCATGCCCCCATGCTTCTGAAATATAGTACATTTCACGAAGTGTTGACGATTTCTGATTTCCAATCATCTCTTCAATGAATTCAATGATGTGCAATGCACGCAATAATTGTCGCGCACTCCCCAGACTGGTCGCATCACGAATAGAGCGTTTACTTCCATATTTGTATACACCCAATTTGTTGTCGAAGCCGATGTTATTCTTCGTCCTGACAGGCAATGTCATCGTGGGCGCTTCACCCTTGGCCATTCGCTTGTACATTTCTCTTGCAACATCGTGGAGGTTTTCCACAACTTCTTCCGTAGTCTTTCGTCGAGTCGCACTCATTCTTCTTCACCTCCCCCAAGGCCAAACCAATCGGATTGACCCTCTGAATCATCTTCTTCATCAGAAAACACCTCTTGATTCTCATCAGTGTTCTCTTGGATTTCTTCTACAACCCCCTCTTCTTCTGATTCACTATCATCTTCACTTTCAACACCCGCTTCTTCTTCGCGTAGCATTTCTGCAAGAATCGCCTCATCGAGTTTGGTTGCTCCGATAATATCGCCTGCTCCTCTGAAGAAGATGTCAACTTCAGTCCAATCACCTTTCGACAAACCACCAACAGTGAATGAAACAGTAGTAGATGTCCCTGGGTCAAGCGTTTCCAGTTTCCAAGCCCAGAGACCACGAGCTTCCCTTCGCCCCCCAAGAGGGTTGTCAATCATCGCGACACCTTCACGTTCAGGCCAAGTCGACAGTAAGGTGTATGCTCTTGGACGAGCGGTGTAATTGTACACTTCAATGGTGGTCCGGGTGACTTTTTCCTCCTTCTCCCACTCGACCTTTTCTTCAAGGAATACAGCATTCATAATCTTGGTAATGACTGGTGCTAGAGGCACGGGTTCAGCCTCCAAGATTGCAATTGCCTTATCGTGAATTTCTGGCAAGATGATATTGACAAGTTCGAACTTTTCTTGCGCTTTTGCTTTTTGCTTTTGCTTTTTCAGGTGATTGCGAAGCCCTCTTCCAACTTCGAGCATAGCGAGTCGAATTTCGTCAAAAACCTCGGAGTTGTCAGAAAGCGCCTCTTTCGCCTCACTTGTAAATTGCACATTGGTACTTGCGAGGTGAATGAGAACAGCAGCAGGCCCTTTCGGAATCCCCCTTCCACCTGGGTGATCAAGACCATACCGTTTCCAGTCAACTGATTCAAGGGCCTTGGTGAGAAGGCAACCTCCCTGTTGATACATCAATGGAACACGATTTGCGAATCGAAGCACCTGAATCGGCTGGTCTCCGGGCAGGTCCCCTCCGAAAATCAATCCAACTTCAATTTGGAATGGATTGCCGTTACTGACTTTCGGTTCACGAGTAACTGTTGAAACAAATCGAGAATCAATCGCCTTGGATAGCCCTTTTTTGATTAACAAATCTTCAATTGGCGAAAGGCAATCCGTTGGTGGTGAAGGTAAGCGTACATCACTGAATGCTGTGAGTAGAGCAACCACTTCATCGGGTTTCAAACTTGCAGGTTTGCGTGTTGCTTGAAGGCCAGCCTTGCCAATGACTTCTTCGCATCTCGTGTTGCTCATTGCTGAGAATGTATTGCGTAGGAAATAGCGTAATGGTGTTCTCGCACCCCCACCTTCACTGGGTGGTTTTGAATCCCGCAAAAGCCGTTGCAATGTTCCGATTTCTAATCCATGAGGGTGCGGTTTGATGTCTTTGACGGGCCGGGGCAACTCATCGGTTACACGTGGCCACGAGGCCTGATCGAGTACAACTCCTTCTTCGTCGTAAGCGATGAAATCAATACTCGCATGTGGGTTAACGATACTTGTCATTTTCAGATACTGATGAACTGATTGTTTCCCACGCTGATATTTTGCTTTCATGCGAGTCTCAATTCGAATTCCATGCTCCCCAACCCAGTGAAGCCCCTTTGCAGCATTTGTTTCATCTTCTGAAAATCTCTTTTCATTGCTAATAATAGCCTTGTTTTTCTTAGTATCCAATCCAATGTTCACTCTGATTGCACCCGCTTCTTTGGCAATCTTTGAGATCACGGCAGTTGGCTTCCCTGTCGTTAATTGGCTGTACATGACCACTCCAGTGATTCCAATACCTTGTTGTCCACGTGTTTGCCGAATTGTGTGAAAACGAGAACCGAACAACAGTGATCCAAATACTTTGGAAATTGATTTCTGTGGGATGCCTGGACCATTG
>JASLKO010000220.1 GCA_030747475.1 Candidatus Thalassarchaeaceae archaeon
CTTAGAATCGATGCCATCATGGTTGAAGAATGGGAAACTCTTGCCAATTTACTCCAGGGTGAAGAATAATCAATATCGTTGACCTCAAGTACTTCCACGTCCCCTACGGGGACGTGGGCTGGATAGAATTTGGACACGACGACGCCACGTCGGCGCGAATCAGTGTCCTAGTGGAGCAAATCGCTCACCATTCTCATCTCTACTACAATGAGGCCACCCCAGAGATTAGCGATGCTGAGTTCGATGCATTGTGGGATGAACTCAAAGCATTGGATCCCGATCACCCCCAACTGCGTCGTATTGGTGCTCCAATCCCTCCAGGATCTGTCAAGGTGATACATCGATTTCCAATGCGAAGCTTGGACAAGGCAACCGATGATGAAGAAATTGCACATTTCGTTGCAGAGACGACTGCACACGGTCGTCGATTTATTGCCCAGCCAAAATTGGATGGCAGCGCACTAAGCCTAGAATATCGACGTGGTCGGCTGGTTCGTGCAGCCACACGTGGTAGTGGTGAACGAGGCGAAGATGTCACATCGAATGCATTGCGAATTCCAAACATCCCCGATCGATTGTCCTGGGAAGGTGATTGCCATATTCGCGGAGAGGTGGTCATGCACCTCGATATTTTCCGCACCAAGTATGCCGATATTGCTCCCAATCCCCGAAACCTTGCCGCAGGGAGCCTCCGACAGAAGAATATCGAAGCGGGCAAGGGAGATGCAACGGATCTCATGTTCTATGCTTACGACGTCCTTTTCATCCCAGATTCTGAGAAACATCCCGACAGCCCAACCGCCCTTAATTTCGAAAATGATAGCCAATCAATCTCATGGTTGAGAGAGGTTGGAATTACTCCAGCAACAGAAGTTGTCATCGAAGGAGTTGATGATGATGATACAACACAGAGTCTGATTGCAGAAACGATTCGATGGACAAATCAACGGGCAGATGCAATATGGGAAATCGATGGTGTTGTACTCAAACTAGACAATCTAGCCAAACGAGAATTACTTGGACAAACAGCTCACCATCCAAGATGGGCTTTGGCTTGGAAATTTCCCCCAGAGGAAGCAACAACCGTTCTTCTTGACATCGATTGGCAAACAGGCCGTACCGGCGCAGTTACTCCCGTTGCTAGAGTCGCCCCAGTCATCGTCAGTGGAGTGACCGTAGAAAATACGACATTGCACAATGTTGGAGAAGTTGAGCGATTGGGTGTGTCGATTGGAGACAAAGTCCGCATTGTTAGGCGTGGAGATGTAATTCCAAAAATCATTGAAACACTTGGTCCTGCATCAATGGATGACATGCAAAACCGCTTCCATGCTGATGGCAGGTCATTTTCAGGACCCCTGCCGAAAAACAGCGCACCCGAGATTCCAACAAATTGTCCACAGTGTAACACAAAATTGTGGCTTGATGGTGCCTTTTTGCGATGTGACAACCTATCCTGCCCATCGCGATTGACCCGTTCAATTCTGTATTGGTGCCGCGCCCTTGAGATGGATGGGATTGGCGAGAAGCTTGTTGAGCAATTATGCGATGCTAATCTAGTGACAACAATGCCAGACCTATATCGATTGACCACCGATCAATTACTGGGTCTAGAGCGGATGGCTGAGAAATCTGCTGCCAATGTGATGACCCAATTAGAGGGAACGCGTGAAATGCCATTGGACGCATTCCTTGGTGCCCTAGGGCTGCCTGGAATTGGTCCTGAACTTGCGACCGCTTTCGCAGGAGAAATTTGCACGATTGATGGCCTATTATCTCTCAATGAAAGCGATATTGAGAGACTCGTATCAATCGAAGGCGTCGGAGAAACTGTGGCACTTTCCCTGATATCTGGAATAGGAGCACGTTCAACAATGGTTGAGGACTTTGGACAAATATTGACAATAACTGATGTCGCCAAAACTGAGGCACCATCTGGACCATTACTCGGCTACACATTCTGCATCACTGGGACACTCAGTCGTCCTCGGAAAGAAATCGCACTACAAACCAAAGCGGCCGGTGGAAAAGTGGTTTCATCTGTATCGGGGAAATTAGATTTCCTGATTGCTGGTGAAAATTCAGGTTCCAAACTAGACAAAGCAAACCGTTTGGGTGTGAAAGTTCTCAACGAGGCCGAATGGGAAGCAATGCTTCAACCATAGAGCATGGCATTGACACCATCTTCGCCATCCTCGTCCGCAGCAGCTCCAAGTTGATGCTCCATCATGGCCTTGATTTGTGTTTCAATTCTTTCAGCCTCTTGCAACAGTGGCTCGGTATCAAGTTCCATCGCAGGCAGTAATTTGTTCAATTTCTCAATCACACGCGCTGCAGCCCTAGCATCCGGTATGCCACCGGTTGCTTCCGCCATGATACACATCATGTTCAGCTTACGTCGACGCCCTTCACCCAATAGAACACCACTCATTCCAGAAATCATTCCAGCCTCTAACAACGGGATGTCCATGTCTTTGAGTTGATCAATCGCCCAATCCGTAGCCCCTATTCCAAGTAAGGTTTCATCCGAGTCATCAGAGTCCATGACTTCGTGACCACTTTCTTGTTGATGACTAAATGAATCGACCAGAACACCCGCTTGGAATTCCTTTTCATGACTGTAATCAAGGAGAGCTTCGGAGAGTGGCAAACACATCTTTGGTGGGATGGGTGCCTCAGATACGAGAACGACAATACTGTCACATTGTTCCATATTACAAACTGGTTTACCCGCATACATGCGAACCGGTGGCATTGGCTTCCCTTCGTGAATCAGTGCGACAGGAGGAAGACGTGAATCAACAACACCACCTACAAATTTGAGCTCAAGCCGCTCAACTAGATAGTGGGCGACAATGCTGCTGACATGGCTAACACTAGGGAAACATGAGACAACAAGTGCCCCTTCTGTTATTGCTCCATCCGAGACTTTGACCCTTGGCAACTCTCCCATGCACCACGCCCGTCCATCGGTGGTGTTAATGCTTGGGCTGAGTAGAGCAGTATCACTGAGACAGTTCAGGGGGTGAAGCGATGCCGATGAAACAATGGTCATATGATGAAAGAGGACACCAATTGTCCCCCTCATCCTGGAATAATTTCGCATCCTGCCCTCGAAAATTTTGGCTTTCAAGACAGCGTTTACCACGTAAGGCCGGGATGGCGAGTGCAATCGGTACCGCAGTTCACAATAGCGTTGAAGATATGTGTAACATAGATCTCTCGGATCGAGATGGTGATGAAATTGGATGGTTGCCACCGACCGCCAATGCCATTCTTGAGAAACAGTGGGAACAAGAGAAGGAGATTTTCCTCGCGACACCACGACATCCACGTTGGAAGCAGGAAGAATTTCCTCGAGCCAGAAAGTTGTTGATTGGTTCTTTGAATATTCTATTTGCAAAAGCACGAACCGGGAAAATCTCTCTATCGGAAGTATCGATTGATAAATGGCGCGAAATCCAAGAAATGATTTTGGCAGCAGAAGGGACTTTGCGAACATCTTGTGGTCGATTAATGGGACGATTGGATTTGCTTGTTTCAGATTATGATGAAGATGGCAATGTGGTTGGATGGATTGTTGCTGATTTGAAAACAGGGAAGCCACCGGATGGTGAATTGTACGATACTGTGAGTCGCCAACTTCGATTTTATCGCGATATATTGTGTGAAAACAATCCTGATCATCCACCTGTACGTGCTGAAGGGTGGTATTCCAACGGTTCTGTGGTCTTTGAGGCAGAAGGGCCGAGTGTATTGCCTGAAGCCTTTGAGGCCTGGGAAGCGAGTAAAATCACCAGTACTCCAATGGAAGCAAAGCCGAATGAAGAAGCATGTTCATTTTGCGAATGGAAAGCCTGGTGCCCCTCTTGGATATGGGCACAAGCTCAAGGTGAAATGAAACCCACTGGAATTTTCCGGGACATGGTTGCTATTCTACAAAAGGTCGAGGTCGAAAATGGCATTTGCCTGGTTGAAAGAATGGCGCCTGTAAACGAAACTGGAGAACTTGCTCCAACAGGCCAAAGGGCAGGGGCGGTTTTTGCCGGTCAGGCCCTTGACCGATTGCGAGCATTGGTTGAAGATGATCACAAGGGACCAGTATTCCTTGGTGGTGTTCGTCTAGATGGTGATACCTGGAAACTGGGTGACTGGTGTGATGTACTTCCTTGGTCACCCCTCCTAGAGGCTCGTAAACGCGATTAATTGCTTGAATTCATAGTGGCATTGAAGAATCGAGTCCCCTCTTGCGAGCCATGGTGGGTGACGAGGAGAGCAAATCACGTCGGGGCCCACCGAGGTCTAAGCGTAAGACTACCCGACCTTCAGAATCTGAGACAGAGGCACAGGAAGAAGAATGGTATGGCGATGTTGTAGATCAATCCGAAGAAAAGGGATTTGGTGGCTTTTCAGTCAAACGACCTCAGATGAGTTCAACGGATCAAGTTGAAAGTCAACAATTGGAGCGATATTTCGAAAAGACCTATCATAAGAAATCTGGCGAAACCAGCGAAACCATAGAAGATGATTGGGGATTTGAAGATACAGAATTCAATTTTTCCGATTTGCTGAACGGATATCGAACAGTCATCCTTGGAGTACAATCATTCATGTTTGCCTTGCCTATGATTTTACTTTCTAGTGTGCTGGTTTTTGCAGGGAACAGTGCAAACTCTAGCATGGCAAATTCGACAGGGTCCTTCCTCAACATTGTTTTGGTTTTCCTCGCTATTTGTGTGACGACCATTGCCTTGATTCAAATGGTTGTTTCCGCAGTAAATCAATCGCTTCGAGAACGCCAAATCGCCAGAGATGGTGCCGATATACCTGTTCTTGGCTGGTCAACATCTCTCCAATTCTCAGCAAAAATATTCGCTGAGGTGTTCTTTACATTCCTATTGATATGGATGATTGGAATTCTGGGTCTGTACTTGCTTGTTGGTGGTATGCCAGACCTATCGATGCCATCGATTGATTCGGACAATATTTCTGCAGGCACTGTATTCTACATGCTTGGTTCTGCAGGCTCCCTCTTTGCCATGATAGGGGTCATCCCATATTCAATTGAGGCTACAGTCAAGCGTTCTTAAGTTCAATTACGCACACTGTTTAGGATCTCGATCGCTTCATTTTCCAATGGGCTAGCTGGCGAAGTCAGCCAATTGAGATAACCACTGTCGATTTGTTCCAATTCACCAATCGTTCGACCTCGATTTCGTCCTCGACCAATGACAATCTCATCACCAGTTTGTCGGAGCCACCCATGACTACCTTTGACCGGCTCTAAATCATCGATATTTGGCCCCAAGTTTTCTGTTGATTTATCCGACACATCGATTCCATTGGACCAATCTGGAATGTCTTCAACTGCACAACGGAAATGTTGTGGATTGGCAGCCATCATTTTGTGGAGCAACAAGAGAGTTGCAGCCGAATCCGCTCCTGCAGTGTGTGCATTTTCCAGTGAGATTCCAAAACGACTGCAAAGGGCGCCAAGATTATGTCGAGGGGGGACCTTGAGTCGCTTGGCGATTTTGAGTGTATCAAGAATGACCAGGGGTTTTGGCATAGGTTGCCCGGCCCGTAGGTATTCAGATTTTAGAAAGGGCCAATCGAATCGATCGATATTGTGGCCAACAATCACAGCACCTTCCATCGCTTGTGAGATGGTTTCAACATTTTCTGAAAATTTAGGAATTCCTTTCACATCATTATCCGAGATGCCATGAATGGCCGTGGTATTGGGTGGAATTCGCATTTGTGGATTGACCAATTCTTCGATGTGAATTGCGGTACCATCTTGATCACATCCGACCAAGGCATATTGAACAATTCGATTTGATTTAGGATCAAATCCAGTGGTCTCCAAATCGAATCCGAGTACGCGATACCCGGCTAACGGATCGGTCGCCATGGAACCGAATCAATTCTCGACGTCGCTTGAACCCTCTCATTGCCAATTGTTGATTGGACTTCGTAGAAGTCCCGGCAATTGACATCATACAAGAACAATCCAACACCAGTCTTCTAAAGGATGAAGTGAGGTCGGGCGAATATGTCGGTGGTCAAGTCTTTGCGCACACACCGTCCCCTTGCATTTCTCATGGTGATGAGTATGCTGTTGCCAATGCTTGCAGGGTGTACTGGTTTAGGTGGTCCACCTGAGCCGAATGCAAGAATTGATGGCGATCGTTCAAGCATAAATGCCGGCGAATCAGTCAACTTCGATGCGAGAGAATCCACAACTCCTGAAAGTACGATTATCACAGGATACAAATGGGATTTTGGTGATGGGACCAAAACAGAAACAATCCAGGGATATACCAGTCATACATTTGCCACTGCGGGCCTTTTTGAAATACGTGTAACCGTCATCAACGATCTTGATGGGGACGATTCTGCGACAACTCAACTGGTTGTTAATGGATTTCCAAAAGTGTCGCTTTCAATGCCAATCGCCATTCGAACAGGTGATGTTGTGACCCTAGACGCCTCCGGTTCATCGGACCCAGAAAATGGTGATTTAACCACCGTATGGGACCTTGATTGGAACGTGGATAGCGACAATGATGGAGACCCGACCAACGACAATGATGCGATGGGTGCAACACATCGATTCACCCCCTATGAAAGTGGCAATTACACCGGCTCAGTCACAGTTACTGATGAATCGGATGCAAGTGCGACAAGGATGTGGAACCTTTCCGTGCTCCCACGCACATACCAAGTGATTTGGGAAGAAAAGACAATTTCATACGACTGGGATGGATATCTCGAACAAAATAAGATACACACTATCACACACATTCCGTCAGAAGAAGGTCGCATCATGTCGTTCAATGCCACACTCACTCTGGCCATGGATATCATTCCAATCATGCTCCCACAGGACAACTTCTCATTGATGGTTGACGTTACCGATGATGGTTGGAGTCACAAAGTGCGTACCGAACAGAGCAACATCACACACAATGCATCAGCCTCGATGGAATTCATCAACCTCAATCCCACATCAGAAGATGCCTACAATCTCACGGCAGATTCTCTTGAGGAGTTGATAATCATGCTCGATGAACAATCAGGAGCAGGTTTTGGTTTGGGTGATTGGTTTTGGATTATTGAAGCCGAGGAATCTGATCCTGACCTTCCAATTGACGATGTTGATCCAGATGGTGGCAACGAATGGGAACTTGTGGTTGAATTCACATTCCTCGTTCCACGCATCAGTGAAGTTGGCGTTTAATTCGCGCCCGTCGCATGGGAAGCGATTTGAACCCATGCCCTTTCCAAGGGTCTGATGGTCACCTCAATCGACATCAAAAAAGTCTCGAATCGCGACAAGGTCGTTGTTGATTTAGACGTCTGGATGGACAATCCTGATGACCATGATTTTTCTCCACGAGCAAGCCTATCTGGCAACAGTCTTGAGATGAGGGATGCGAATGATACAGACATTCTTGCAACCATTGATTTAGACGACGACGCCCTACAAATGGCGGAAAGAGATCGAGTGGTTGAAGCTCGCATCAAATTCAGTGTACATGGAATGCATGGTACATTGACGCACAAGACACCCAATCCTCGCACCGGTCCAAAATCCAAGAAATTGGCCGAACCAAGATGGAAAGTCATGCTTCCATTGCAGTAAGTGGTATTGTAACGGGACCCCCGGGGGGTCCCCTACAGTCCCTCATATACTTCCTGAGACAAATAGAAAGTATGGCCAAGGGAACACAGAAGGAAGCCAGGCTTCGTCGCCTGCGAACAGAAATTCTCAATTTCGTTAACATTAACCCTGGGTGTACAGCTTCGCAGATTGTTGCGTGGTTGTC
>JASLKO010000221.1 GCA_030747475.1 Candidatus Thalassarchaeaceae archaeon
CCACCACATGTTTTTCCATTCACACTCGCCTATTTCACAGGGTCCAAAGAACACAATGTCAGGATGCGCCAACGTGCACTTGACAACGGCTTGCGCCTGAATGAATTTGGCCTATTCCCCGTTGATGCAGTTGGTGATCTGAAAGGCATAGAAGCCGCAGAGTATTCTCTCCCTGCAGAAAATGAGAGTGATATCTACACTCACTTGGACCTTCAATGGGTTGCACCTGAATTGAGGGAAGATTCAGGAGAAATTGAAGCTGCAATCGCAGGAAAATTGCCCGATCTAATGGAACCATCGATGCTGAAGGGTGCCTTTCACAATCACACGACTGCTTCTGACGGGACTGCATCGCTTAGCCAAATGGCTGAAGCCGCTCAAAATCTCGGTTGGGAGTTTCTCGGCATTGCTGACCACAGTCAAATTCTGCAAATTGCAAGTGGATTAAGCCCAGAGGAATTGGTCTCACAATCAGAAGAAATCAGAACATTGAATGAAAATTGGGCAGACAAAGGGACTGATTTTCGCTTGTTCCATGGAAATGAATGTGATATTCTGCCCGATGGAGGTTTAGATTACTCCGATGAAGAACGAAGTGTCCTCGATCATGTTGTTGGCAGTGTTCACCAATTGCCGACATGGGTAAAGCGGGATGAGGATGAAAATACAGAGGCACTCATTACGGCCATTGAAAATCCATCATTTACAATTCTTGGCCACCCAACAGGGAGAATTTTGGGGGGCAGAGATGGATTTGCTGTGGACCTTCATGCAGTATTACGCCGAATGGGTGAACTCAATGCAGAAGGTGAATTGAAAGTTGTGGAAATCAATGCCAGCCCCTACCGTTTGGATTTGGATTGGAGATTTTGTCGCTATGCAAAGGAACAGGGTGTGCCCATTTCAATCAATCCAGATGCGCACAGCCCCCAAGGACTGAAAGATGTCTGGTTTGGCGCTCAAATTGCGAGGAAGGGTTGGCTCGAACAGACCGATATCCTCAACTGCCGAAGCGGCGCGGACTTGGAACAATTACTCTGGTGATCACATGCGAGCGGAGATTGTAGCACTCATTCTGCGGGCCGGACTGGTGGCCGGGGCGGCTTTTCTATTCCTATTTCTGTGGTATGGAACGGGTGCAGAACGTTCACCTGTCGGTCTGATGATTGGCCTTACAATTGCCGGTTTGACCAGTCTTTGGTGGGTTGAAATGCAAATCAGAAAAGTGCTGAAAAAAGCAGAGGGGGGCGATTAATTGGGATTCGCTAAGGCAATGATATTCGGTGCGTTTGCAATGTTCCCTGGCATGATATTGGCATTGATTGGTTGGCACATCATCGGAAAGCCCGATGAGTGGGGCAACCTCCAAATCGTCGCCTGTTACGGGCCATTCTTTGGAAGTATAGTCGTTGGTATTTGGCTCGGAATGAAGAATGATTTGGATGTGGAGCTGGAAACATGAATCGAGCCGATAAGGCACTAAAGATTGGAGAAATGTTGGATGAATTGTATCCCACAACTCCAGTTCCATTGAATCATTCAAGCGCCTATACCCTATTGGTTGCTGTGATGCTCTCAGCACAAACCACTGACAAAAAAGTCAACGAGGTCACCCCCGCGCTATTTGCAAAGGCCAGTACACCTGAACAAATGTCCAAATTAGATGTTGACACGATTCAAGCATTGATTCGTGAAATCGGTTTGGCGCCGACCAAGGCCAAGAATTTGCGAAAAATGGGTCAGCAATTGGTCGAAGGGCATGGCATGCGTGCTGACTGGGATTATTTGGAAAGCCTAGCAGGAGTCGGTCACAAAACAGCTAGCGTTGTCATGGCACAATGGTACGGAATCCCTGCATTTCCAGTTGACACACACATCCACAGACTCGCTGCTCGTTGGGGTTTGTCCAAGGCAAAAAATGTTGAACAAACCGAGCGTGATCTGAAAATACTCTGGCCTGAAGATACATGGAACAAGCGCCATTTGCAAATCATCTTCTTTGGCCGAGAGTTTTGTCCGGCTCGAAATCACAACTTGTCTCAATGCCAAATTTGTTCATGGGCTGCGACACAAAAGCGGATCCGAGAAGAAATGCGGGGCTGAACAATGGATATCTTCGACGGAAGGATTTCTTCCTGTGGTTTCTCCAGTGGAGATCGAATCGTCATTGGCGATTGGGAAAAATCACCACTGGGACCATTTACGAATGTAATGTGGGCCAAACCAGACGGCACTCGTGTTCTGTTAACACCTTCACAAAAACATGGGGACTATGTGTCTTCATTGTATAATTTCGAAGAGGTTCATATTGTTCCCCTCGAAACAATCCGAGGGAAGCGAAGCATGGAAGTGAATGCTGGACAGCTCAATGTTTCCCTAGAATGGCAAAGGGGATTTGGGGTCCCATTCAATCGTCCGCGTTGGTTTATTGCAACCATTGAACAAGTGGTTGCTAGGTTGTTGTTTGGAACCAAAACATTTGGTCGGACATGCAATGGTTTACGAGAATGGTATTGTGTACGTAGTTTATCGAAAATCAACATCGCCAATGCATCATGGGACGGGGGAGGTTTCGGTTCAAAATCCAACTTTGAAATTACGGCTTGTTTCGGTTTTAGTGAACCACCAAAGAAGCCCTCTTCTGTTCGCGTGCGATCCATGATTGAGAGCAATGACAAGCGTCGGGTTTGAATGTCGGAATCGGTTCGGTGCTTCATGGGCCATGCAGTCACGTTGGAAGATGGAATGAAAGCACCTCTCTTTTCAGCAGAGGATAGCGCAGGCAATGCATGGAATTTGAGTGATCTACTCGCACAAGGAAAGCGAGTGGTGTTGTACTTCTATCCAAAGGATTCCACACCAGGATGTACGACACAAGCTTGCGATTTCCGCGACAATATGAACACGCTAAGTTCGGCGGATGTCGCCGTTTTTGGAGTCTCAAAAGACAGTGTGAAATCACATCAGAAATTTACTGAAAAACAGGAGTTGAATTTCCCCTTATTGATGGATACAGAGGGAGATCTATTGGAGCAGTATGGCGTTTGGCGAGAAAAGAAAAACTACGGTCGAACATACATGGGCATCTCACGTTCTACCTTTGTTATCGAGGCGGATGGAACGTTGTCTTTGGCAAAATATGGTGTCAAGGCAAAGGGACATGTCGCTCGAATCCTAGCCCACCTTGAGTTGGAGTGAAAACGATGGAAGGTGGGGAACGAATCGATTTGGCTTCTGGTTCGGTTGCTTGGGGGCCCTGCCACATTGGAACAAACGTTGTCATTGGTGCCGATGTTAGTATTGGTTGCTTGGCCCATGTGGGTCGAGATGTCTCAATTGGAGAGGGGTCTAGGATTCAAGGTGGAGCCTATATCGCAGATGGAACCACAGTAAAAGAAGGCGTATTTATTGGCCCAAATGCAACCATTCTAAATGACAAATATCCGCCATCTAGAGACTCAAATAAATGGGAATTTGTGACAATTGAAGAAGGGGCCGTTATTGGAGGGGGGGCAACTATTTTGCCCGGAATTCGAATTGGAACACAGGCTGTTGTCGCAGCGGGTGCTGTGTTGACCAAAGACATCCCAGCCGGAGAAGTTTGGGTGGGGAACCCTGCAATGTTCCACATGCATCGAAGTGAATATGAGGGGGCGCGTTGATGAGCAAAGAAGCAGTCTGCGATTTCCTACGCCGATGTGTCTTGTACGCGGATGCTAGCATCAACCGTAAAAAAAACCGTGAAGAGGACGCAACTGAGATTCAAAGGTGGGCCGCCTATCGAGATTTTACAGCTTATGCGTTGTCTGAAGTAGAGAGAGGTGAACTGGATGATTGGTTTGAAACAGATGGAGAGGAAGGTCGGAAACGGCCAAACTTCCTTGGTGAACCAATGGGTGACGATGTTCGAAATATCGATGTTGACATGTTAGAGCACCCTGAAAGAAGCGCATGGTTGTCTACATTGGTCGCACCAAGACCTGTCCTATTGCTTTCCACCGTCAATGCGGATGGTGTCGAAAACCTTTGTCCGGTCACCAGTGTTTCAGTGTTGGCGAATACACCTCCATTACTCGGCGTATCATTGAGCCAAGATCGAAATGGGCGTCCTCGCGACACGTTGGTCAACCTTCGAAATGGATCAAAGGTCAGTGCCATGGTCCTTCCAGGGACATGGGATGCATCCTTGGTGGTCAACGAGACCGCGGAATCGATTCCACCAGAGAGGAGTGAATGGGACAACCTAGATGATTCGGTTGATTCACCAAATGGATATCCCCCCTATCATCCAATTTCAGCTGCAGTACTCGAATGCGAAGTTGTAGAATTGCATCCATTGCCCGATTCAGTTGCGACTTTGGCAATATTGAGGATTCGGAATATTTTGAGACCTGATGTCGGCACAAAAAGGGACATGCCGCCTGACCCTGAAACTTGGAGGCCATTGTTGGCACAATTTGGATGGGACAGATTGACCAGTGGACCGGATGGGTCATCATGGTCTTTTGAAGTTCGAGGCTATCGAAATTAATCAAGGATTGAATTGCCACCCAGTTCATGGGTTTCAGTGTCAATACGTGACCCCCTTCCTGGAACCAGTAACAATCGGTTTGAATCATCCAGAGCAAACACTGGAAGGCCACCATAATTGGCCATGTCTTGGACCTGACGAGAGAGAGCACTTCGTTGACTATCCATGTGCGCAAGGCTGCTCATATCGACAATGCAAATGTCGCCTTGATGGAGCCTGGCTGACATGGCATCTAGGGGCAAGCGATGCATCTCATCTGGCCGAACATATCGCAATCCACGTTGAGGTAAACCTTGTTTGGAAGCAGCCCATTCAAGCCATCGCTTTGAACCTAGGTCATGGAACTTCAATTCACCAACAGACTTACGTTTCGCTTTGCGAATCGGACGAGGGATGTGAATGGGGTCACCCGTCACTTCAACCGGTTCAGGGTCAGCAATAGCAACATCTGAATCGATCGGGTCAACCGAGGCCATCTCAGGCAATTCGGGCAGGCCAAACAAGTTGTACAACCGTTTGCGCATGAACGTCGCTCAGAAGTCTAGGTCCAAGTCATCTTCGGCGAAAGTCGGGGTTGGAGCAGGGGTTTCTACCACTGTTGGTGCCGGCTGAGATTCAGCTTGTTGTGAAAGCCACTGTGCACCGTAGTGCTCCCATTGTTCCATCGTCCACCCAGGTGGCAATCCTTCAGCAGGCACTGGAGGAGTGCCTACACTTGGTACTGGTTCAGCAACCGGAGCGGGAGTTGTAGCGACTGGAGCAGCAAACATGGTTGAATTGGGTGCTGCCATGGGTGCCTCTTGCTCAACTTCCATCATTGGAGATGCTTGGTCCCAAGGGTCACCTGTATTTTTCCCACGCAGTGAAGTCCATGCGAGGACGCCCAAAAGTCCAGCCAAAACAAGTCCCAGAAGAATCACAATTGTCGATACCAGACTATTGCCGCCTCCAAAGAAGCCAAGGAATCCACTTTCATCTTCCATGACTGTCACTGTGAAATCCTTGGTTGAACTATCAACTTCATCCGAAACCATCAGGCGAACGCCGCGTTCACCGGGCTTGTCGAATTTAATCCAAATCTCCATTCCAATTTCATCGATGTCATTGGCAGGGTCTGTATCACCATCTGAATCAACAGATGTGTCCAAATCCCATCGGTAAACCAAGTTGGGTTGGTCGCTTGGTGTATCGGTGGAAAGGTTCCCCGAAAGGCCGAACATTTCACCCTCTGTCGGTGTGGGGTTACTAAACCAAATTTCGGCTACAGGTGGGCGATTACGGACGGTGAAATTAACGGTGGTTGATGTTCGCTCTCCATCATCGTCGGTGACATGGAAAATCGCAGGGTATGTGCCTGACTCAGCCCACTTGTGATTGATGGTTGGTCCAACCACATCACAGTCATCATCAGAACTTCCTTCTTGATCTAAATTGATGAAAGGATCGAGATCCCAACATGCAACCAAACTGTCCATATCACTTGCACTGTCGGAGTATTCTAGAGTGAAAAGAGCTCTACCATCCTCCCACAGTGGCAGAGGGTTCTCGTACGGTTCAATTATCGGTGCGACATTGTGTACCATGACCCAACCACTGACTGTTCCACTGGTCTCCCCATCATCATCGAAAGCCTGCATCACAATCACGTGAGGACCTTTGGTTGACCAACTGACCGGTACAACTGAATTGGGGCCATCTGTAGTTTCAAACCAACTTGGATCCACTTGTGAGTCCGGTTGCCATTCCCAATGAATGGTCGGCATATCATTCGGTGAATCTTCGACAAAGCCAAGCAATTCCAACGACTGATCTTCATCAACGTGCCAAACTTGCATGTTGTTTGCTTCAAGAATAGTATTGGTCTCAACATCTCTCAGCTGAATCGAACCATTGTATGGTGCGATATTGGTGACCGTGATACTGTGGCTGGCCATGGTGACTGCAAAGTCATCGTCAATGGCTCGGAAATCCATCGTAAATGTCCCTTCGACTTCTGGTATTACCGTGCATACCTGTGTGATTAATCCTTCAGCACAATCGTACGGTTGCCCATTTGGAGCATCCGGTGGCATCCATAACATGTCGAATGGAGCCTCTGGAGTGACTGTATCGATATCGCTACTATCTTGAGCGTTAAAGGTCACTTGCTCTCCAACCTTGACCGAAGTAACACTCGACGCAAGATTGACCACAGCAGGTCGATTGTTCACAATTGCCAAAACGGATGTTCGATCGACATCACCCTCATCATCGACAACGGTGAGATTGACGACAAATTCACCATCATCTTCCCAGACATCTTCTAGGATACAATTTGTCGAGGTGTGGGATTCAATGGATCCATTTTCTCTTTCAACATCGAATAAGCAAATGATAGTGCCACCATCTGAATCTGTCGACATCGATGCATCGATGACAATCGTGTCGAAAGTTGATTTTGGAATCATGTTCGAGATTGTTGCGGTTGGCAAGCGACCAACAAAGAGTGAAAATGAGCCTTGATTGTTCGAACGGTCTGCATCTGCTGTGACACTTTGTGTTGGGTCAACAACAAACTGCACCTGAACGTTGCCTACATTTTGTGATGCGGGGACAATCCATGACACATCTGCGGTAAAGACACCGAGCGCGGGCAAGGATGGGACACTGACTTGACTGGTCGACCCATCTGGTGCCTGAATTTCCAACGTTGTTGGTGGAGATGAAAGTATGCCCCGATTTTGGACTGGAACACTAAACACAAGTTCATCAGCAGGAATCGCATTGTAACCAGTAATCGAGTTGAGTTGTTGCGAAACACCATCACGAGTACGTGTTACAGAAACACCACTGCTGACCGCTGCAAGATCGATTTCCACCAAATTTTCGTCCAATGTAATGGTTGAAACACCAATTTCATCGGTAGATGGAATCCAAGCAATGACTCCATGGCTTGCATAATCATCACTAGATGGAGATGGATCTAAACTGTGGCCCGTATCAAATTCAAGATAGGCACTGCCGTTTGCGGCGGTGGTCACCGTCCGAATATCTTCTTCAATCTCATAACGGAATTCTACGGCTTGGTTGGCCACAGGCTGCCCATTGGAATTGGTCACGTTGACCCATACGCCAAGGTCAACATCAAGGGGCCAAGCCGGGAAGGAGAGATCGACGTCAATTTCGTGGACACGAGAGACGGGGTTATACTGATTGAGTCTGAAATCAATATCGGCCCCAACATCGATGGTCTGATGCCACCAAGCGTCATTTCCGGCATTGTCACACCACCATCGATATCCGTTGATGGCCCCTGAACTGGAATTGAACGCCGTGACATTGTATGAATTTGAACAACCTGAATAGGCGACCCCAGGGTCACCCGATCCAACGATTTCAAAACGCTCAGTGGTGGATTCTGTACTGTCTTCTGGCAAAGCAAACAAATTGTCGTAAACATCTCCTGACCAAGAAGTCGAGGTAGTGGTTTCCGTATCCCAAATTTCACCAACATTTAGTGGGAAATCATAGATTTCCTTGGGTGGTGAATAATCGGTGTCGATACTGAGTGTCGCAAGGTCAAGGCTACTCCCGACAACAAGGCTTGCAGGGAAACCAATATTGTTGAAATCTACATCAAGGTACATGTCGTATGTAATCTGACTAAGGTCTGACGCACGGATTACTTCATCCATTTCGAGTGCGACCTCAAGGTCACCACCGACGTTAAATCCAGAGGCGACAATGGTTGCACCATTGTAATTGAATACCCCTGATGATTCCAAATCATAGACAATAGTAGACACGTTATCGATCGTGTCGACTCGAATGTCAACAACTTCACGGGTCAGTTGTCCAGTCAACACGCCAACGGATGAACCTGGGGCACCACCAACAACCAACTCTTCAACATCGAATTCGGCATCGTAAATCCATTCATCACCAATTCGCCAATCGGTCACATCAATCAACGTACCACTCTTTGTAGAGACGAGATTCAACGAGGATTCAGGTTCCAATTCAGGAGACACTTGGGGCTGTGATAATGGCACCAATATCGAAAAAACAAGCAGTAGCACGAGGCCGGTCGGTAGCAAGCGTGAATGGTCACCCATAGGGTGACCAGAGAGGAGACCCCTATTCAATTGAGCGCTATGCGGGTTATCGAGATGAATGTGGACATCCACATCCAAACCAGCATGACATTTCGGGTGAGTTCAGTGGGAGGTCGCCAACCAGTTATCGATTGAGTAATCTCTTTGACGAACCAGCCTTCTTCATGATCTTCAACATGATCATTCTGCAATATTTTGTGCTCCCAAGTTGTGAAAATACACGTCCGGTTATTGAAACGCCAATGTAGACGAGTGAGTGGTGTCAACAATGCATGTATCCACCAAGCAATTGGCCATGGAAGCGCCCAACCAAGCATCAGAAATAACATCACAATGAGGTGTGAAAGGCGAACGCATTTTGCCGCCAACCAACGCCACATGGTTTCACCACGGTAGGTGGCCGCCGAGATACAATCGAAGAATGCACAATGCCAATCCCATGTATGACAATCCCCAACCAAGATTGGCTGCGGTTTGATCACTCATGTGCCAACCCACTAGAGCACCCATTCGCTGAATGAATCCTCCCTGACCTGGAGTCCCAGCTTTGGGATGCCCACGCAACTTCATCTCAATGGTCGAAAGGATACAAACATCTGCGGTTTTCCAATGAATCAGCATTGTTGGGATGAAAAACAATCCAAACCACCAAGCTTCGGGCCAAGGCAGAAGCCAACCCCATGGGACAAAAAATGTGACACCAACATGCAAGACATAGACGGCTTTGGCTAGCGCCATCCGAACAAGACCGACGTCGTCGGTCATGCCTAAACCTCAGAGAAGATCTGCAAGTTCGTCTTGAATGATTTCGACGGCTTCAAGAATCTCGTCCTTGTGTCGCGCCCCAGTAATCACCATCTTTCCACTACCGAAAATCAGGCAAACAACCTTGGGGTAATCCAATCGATAAATCAAACCTGGGAACTGCTCTGGCTCATATTCAACCTTGTCAAATGGAAGGTGGAAAGTCAAATGGTTGAGATTCAACTTTCGTGGTTTTCCGGCCTGTTCTTCGCCAGTCCACTTGTCCTTTCCATCATAATCTTCAGGATAATGTAGAGCGTATGTTGCAACCATGTTCTGTACCTCGATGGTGACATCTTTGAGATCCCATGTTTCAATACCAGCATTTCGGAGATCACCAATCATTCGCTCGATACCAGTGTGGATGTTGTCCTCGTTCTTTCCACCAGTGCATACTGCTCGACCGGAGCGGAACATTAGGATGGCCAACTTAGGGTCTACAACACGGTAAACTACACCTGGGAACTGCTCTGGTTCATATTCACAATTCAACTGAATTGCGATATCTGGTAAATTCAATTCCTCAGCCACACGGGTTGAGGCTACAACGTTCACTACTGTAAGGCGGTCTTCATCACTTGTTGCCATGGTGGCGCCGTAATCTGGCCCCTATTTAAAGGAACACCCGGACACGTTTATAATGAAAATATCAGGAAATCGCACTTAGTTAGTCGTTTTCGATTCTTACACCCGGGGCACCAAATTGAGAGACCATGGTTCGACCTCCTACCAACTCAATTGCCTCTGCAGTACGCCGGGGTTCCTTGGTGAGGGCAATCATACAACCGCCTCCACCCGCCCCAGTTAATTTAGCGCCTAGACTTGAAGGGAGGGCCGCTTCAACCATGCGATCTAAATCCGTATCAGAGACTCCAAGTCCCTGTAAAAGTCGATGACACTCATTCATGGCGATGCCAACAGCCTGAAGATTCCCTAGAGACAAGGCTGTAACTCCTGCGCGTGTAACATTGCCAATGCGTTCGATATCTTCCATGCGTTGAGGTTCTTTTTCCAATAGGTTGGCAACCTGAGAGACCATTTGAGCTGTGGGGCCCGGTCGGCCTGAAAATCCGATGACAAGGCTTGCTTCCGAGAGGGACTCAGGAAGGGTGACTTTGTGCACTTCCCAAGTCCTTCGGACACCATCGATTCGTAAATCTCGAGTGTATTGCCAATTTGCTGCAGGATCTTTCTTGTCCGATACCAAAACGGCACCACCCAAAGTGGCTGTGCTGGTATCGATGGGGCTTGCACGTCCACCTTGTGCTTCCGCCTCAGCCAGATGTGCAGTGGTTGCAATGCCAGAAAGTGGCAACTCGTCTGGTGAGGTCCCACGAATCGTGAGTAAGCCCGCGGCGATCGCAGAGCAAATCGCAGCACTAGAGCCGAGACCCGCAGCGCCAAACAAATCGCTTTCTATGCCGACTGAAAGGGGGCTGCCCCCATCTCCAATCCACATGCGTTTGAGCATTGCATCCAAATGTGGATGTTTCTGTTTGTCGTAACGCATGCCATCAATGAGCCATCCGGATGTAGATTTTTCAATCTGAACATGGACGCGGGCATCGATGGCTACAGCAACCGCAGGTTGTCCGTAAACCACTGCATGCTCTCCGAAGAGAATGCACTTCCCGGGCGCGCTCGCAAGCACCATGTCTACGCGAAGTGTTGGCACCTCATATCG
>JASLKO010000222.1 GCA_030747475.1 Candidatus Thalassarchaeaceae archaeon
CCACCAATTAAGAGCAGTGGAGTGAATTTCCCACTCTAACTTCTTTGTTGCACCGGCGCCCATGCTGATGATGGGTTGAGTACTCTCAGTTTCGATGGTGATGCCTTCTTCGCATTCTAGGGTTGCAACAATCCCAAGGGCGGTTCCTGTGTTCCCATCATTGTGAATTTCGGCAACCAATGTCCTGGATTCTGATTCTTTGAGTCCAGATTCTCCTTCGATGTAGATTGAGGCAACGCTTGGATCTGCCCAGAGTCCTATGTGTAACTCAAGCGTGGTTTGAGTAATTGAAGAATCTCCTAGATGCTTTAATTCGAATGTGAAATTCCAACCGTCCCCTGGAGGGATTGGTGCATTCGGTAAAGTCGGTTTGATCCTCATTGTTTGCAAAACTAGTGGCGATGTTGGATTCAATGTAAACGCACTGCCGTTTGCCAGTGGAACAAATCCATTTCCATAATCGATCTCGAATGACCAATCGATATCACCTGAGTAAAATGAGGTGTTGATGATACGAGTTGTTTCAACCAAAACCAATTGGTATGTTACCGGGCTTGAATCAGCTGTTTGTCCTTCACTCTGTACATGCATCCAATCGATTGGAATTGGTGGTGGTGCATTGCTTCCTGCTAGATCTATTGGCTCATCAGAATGCATTCGACTAATGCGCAATACGGTCGCCAGTAAGGCGTCGCCTGAATGATTATCTTGAGGGGAAAATGTCAATCGAAGATTGGCTGATTCGTTGTTATAATGGTTGGTGGCGATTCCTCGAACGCTGAAATTAAGTGTACGGGTTGCCCCACTTTCCAAAGTTAAATTCGTGGCATTACATGTTGAAATTTCCCAACGGGTTGGGTTGTCTACCTCGCAATTCAGATCTAAAATTACGTCTTGATTGCCATCGTTTGAAATTTCAATGTCGAAGGTTCGAACCTCGCCGGGGATGAGGTTTGCAACATCGGGGAAATCGTCAGAAGATAGGACAAATATCGGTTCCACATTGAATTGTACAGATGTTGAGCCGACATTGATTGAATCACTAACGTTGCTGGCGACGAGTGCGAGGTTGTGAATACTACCGGGATCAAGGCTTGCATTGGATGACATTGGAGGTACTGTGATGTCAATAATCAGAGGGGTGACTTCGAGGCCTTCTCCATCGATTGTCATATTCAATGGTGTGACTGATGCTTGCCAGCCAACTGGTGGAATTGCTGTGAAATTGATGAATTCCTCAAGGTTGCCCATATTTGTTACATTCACTGGGATACTCAAACTCATCCCTGGGACCACTGAATATTCACTAGCATGATCAAACTTGATTTGGTGGTTTGCAATCATTTCGATGTAGACATCGACTCGGTCAAGTTCAACTCCGTTATGTAACAATACAATTTGGGCACTATGATTTTCATCTGCACGCGCGAATTGTTCTGCGGTGACCTCGACTTGGACGATACTGAATTGTCCTGGTTCGATTTCAATTTCGGTGCTTGAAATCATTGTCAAATTGATGTCCTCAAGTGATTCCTCGATCGCGATGGTGAATGTTTGCAATGAGTTGCCGGTGTTGTTGGCCTCAAGGGCAATGGATGAATTCCCATTCACTGGAATTACCGCAACTGCATAATCAATCGATAATGAGCCGCCGAGGACTTCCTGTACGAGGAATGGGATGGGTGCGACTGTCAATACCTCTCCTGAATCACTGAATACAGTAATGTTGACTGAGAATGGGGTGTCTGCTCGGGTGTTTTGTGGGGCGGTGACACTCAATGTTAGTGTGACATTGTCGCCACCGACCGATGGCCATGCATCGACGGTGGAATGGAGGTTTGGTGTGCTGGTAGGATTTACTGAGACAACCCAGCCATCAGGCCCTGATGTTGAGTAAGTGAAATTTGTTTGGTGGTTGCCTGTATTCGTCAAAATAATCGGAACGGTTGACAGAATTTCTGGGATGACTGTGGTCGGTGGTGGAATTTCAATTTCAGCCTGACTGTATTCAGGAATGTCTAATGTGAGGCTGATTTTTGATTCTGGGGCCTGAATACCGCTCAACGCGCCCGAGAGTGTTAGATTTGCGATGACGTCGATGGTCACGGTTCCTGCGAGCGGGTGGAAATCTGAAGGCCCTAAGATGGTGGTCACCAATGGCTGTGTATCGCCAAGATCCATGCTTGTTTGATCCGGGGTCGCAGAGCAATTCCAACGAAGGATTTCATTGAGGCCATTGGATGGATAAGATGGGTTGAATTCTGAGGCATTGGCTAAAATCTGGATGTCTACTGTTGTGGAAATCCCAGAGATGAGGTTGTGTCGTAATTCCATATCCATGTCCACGAATCGAGAGATTGGGCCAGTCATCAATTCAGAGATTGAAATGGGGAATTCGGTTTCATCTGCCATTAGTTCAACCATAATTGTGGATTCGACTTCAAGGGTTGTCTGCTGAACATTCGGGCCCCCATCTTGAGGCGTTACCGATGTCCACAATGTCAGTTGATTGCCCTCGGCTAATTTTGTTAGAGGGTCAAAAGGCAAGGAAAGTGAGGGGGGTTGGACGACCACATTGACGATGATTGTCTCGTTGACGATCATGTAAGGTGTGATGGATGGGTGGATTTCAACGGTCCATCCTGGTGCGGTTTGAGAGAATCCAGCTTCCAAATTGAAAATTGCAGGAGATGTGCCGTTGTTTTGGAGTGTGTATTGAATTATTTCTTCGGTGCCTGGTATAATTGGTACGAACCATGTACTATGATTTAATTCACCAAGCAATAAATCTCCAGCCATCACCGCTGTTGATTCCGACAGGGTGTACTCTCCTCCCTCACTTTCAAGATGGACGGTTATCAAATCCGAAAGTGAGCGATTCACTCCGAAAGGAACTGTTACTGGAACGACAATGACTGTAGATGAGGAGGCGTTGACGATTGGGGTCTGTGCTGGAACGCCTGTTAGATCCGCCCAACCTCGGCTATCGGTCACAGTGATGTTGTATCGATCTGGAGCATCTCCAATGTTCTGTACCATGAATGTCAGGGTGCTTGAGCTGCCCGGCTCAACCGCTCTATGGCTTGGCGGAATCAGTGTGGTTCGATATGGGCTAAAGGAAACTGTTCGAGATGTGATTGATACAACATCGGAAAGAATAGGTTGTGTTGAATTAAAGTAAACTTGGCCGGTCAAATCGTAGTCACCCGCGAGGGATGTTGCGTCGATGATGAGGGAGGCCAATTCAACGGATGGAGGGTATGCCACACTTCCGGCATCTAGGTGAATGGGGTCTCCAGTGAATGTTACCGAAGGCCCGCCTGTAAGTGGTGTTAGTGTGATTTCTGGCGTTGCATGATGGTCGAGGTTGCCGGCATTACGGACGCCGATGGATACGACTGTGTTGGTTTGAGCCAGTCGTGTGCCGGCGCTAGGGAGGGTGTCAGAATATGCTTCACCAGCGTTTTCTTCGTATACATCAAAGAATTGTTCGATGAGATCGTTTAATGGATCTACATCTATTTCGGCTATGACTGCGTGCGCACGAATTAGTTGGTTGGAGCCGGGTGTTGCCGTAAACGTGAATATGAATTTTGAAACGGCGCCTGCATTCATTGTCCCAATGCTGGTACTGTTGGATTGTGATCCGATCCACAGGGTTAGTGCCCCATTGGCTGGGAGAAGGCCTTGATTCTCGACTGTAATTCTAACTTGTTGGTTGCCTGGAGCAAGGGCACCTCTCGAACTTGCAGCATCATAGAAGGATGGTCCAATCCATTCAATCATGGTGACATTTACATCGACTGATGCTGCTCTTGCAGTCGTCGATTGGGGTTCGTTTGTTGGGTGTTCAATTGTTGAATCAATGGCTGAATATGCAACGCAATGAAGTAACATCATGATGACGATGGTGAGTGATTTATTTCGCATGTTGAACTCTCCTGTATATTTCGACTTTGATCATAATTAATCCACCTGCACCAACGTGATGAATTGCAATTTATTTGATGAGGACATTTGGGCTGAATACTCCGTTCTTGTGCCCTTATTCAATATCTGAATACGGCATTCAGAGAGGTTGGTTTTCTTGAAAAATTCATGCTCTTTGTAAAAGTGAACATAAACGTAGTAAGCGCCTTTCGGGGTTTTCCCTTCAGGCCAAAATATATTTTCAACGGGTACGCGAGTGTTCCCTTTTTGGTTCATCTCGACATCTAATGTGCCACCATCGGTTGATTCCCGGTTCCTAGGATGTATGATCTCCCCTTTTGGAGATATCACGAGTAAATTGAAATCGTTTTTGCTATCCCACAATAATGATGCTTGGAAATCGCCTGAATTTGCATTTGCTTGCTGAAGGCGGGTTTCGAACTCTTCTGTACGCCATTCATCACTGCTCAAGGGTTGGAGGCCGCCGCGCTTGTACGCATCGTTTAGTGCGCTGTGTAAGCGAGATTGTTTGTCCTTCTCAATCTCCTTACTATCGAGGGTGTTGTGCAATACTTTGCGCCTCGCGATTCTAAATTGTTGGAGGGTTTTCGCCTGGCGTGTATCCATGTCTTCGAATACAATAGCGGCAAGGGTCGTTAGGTCTGAGGCCTCGTTGATTTGTTTCCTGAAATCCTCAAAGCGTTGCTTTGATTCGATTTGTTGCTGTTTCTTTATCCCAACTTCGATTGCTTTTCTCCGCTTTGAAATCATTTTCTCGACGTGTTTCAATGCATTCTCAGCAATATGTGAATATCGTACAGCAGACAATTCATCCAGATCTTGGGCGGCTTCAATTTCAGCGATGATTTGGTTGTACTGTGATTCCTGCTCAGCCAGGTAAATTTTCCTCTTTTCTTCTTCAAGTTCGGATTCTCGTTTCTCCATTAATCTGTTTAACATGACCCTGTGAACACTAGAAATTTTGTCATCTATTTCAGGGAACTCTTCGGTGGCTTGTGCTGACATTACGTCGGCTCGTTGGGTTCGATATAGTTCGGATTCTGATTTCCTGCGACTGTCCAATGTCGCTTTGTCGGGAACATCGACTGTGGCGATGAGTCGCAATGGGTCTCCATAACTGACCTTGCCTGAATGTTGGGTAAAGTCCGCTCCAACTCGGGTTCTCAAGGTGTATTCGGTTGGATCTGATTTCCGCAATCTTTGGTGGCGTTTTCGATGCCAAACAAACACATTGTAAGTTCCAGATGGTGGTGTTTTCCCCTCACCCCAGACAATGTTTTCCAGGGCCGACTTGATTTCTGGTTGGGAGTTCATTTCAAGGTCGAGGGTGCCTCCACTGGATGAGGTTCGTTTACCTCGATGGATGATTTCTCCGTCCGATGTGCGAACGATGAGGTCTAAATCATTCATATTGTCCCAGAGTAAGCTGAATCGCAGAATACCGTCGCCCGCATCCAGTGTTTTGATTCGGGTTCTAAATGCGGATTCGGGTTCAAAATCAAACTCATCAGGTACAGGAGATTTCTTGGCCTTCTTTTCGGCCTTCTCGACGTATTTGACAATCATCTCGTCCTCGGCGAGAATGTCCCCGACCTCTGTCTTGATTTCTTGAAGTCGTTCTTCCTGTTCCTCATTTACATCTGTAATCTCGATGTTTTCCAAACTCGCAACGGAAGTCGCCGTCTCTAGGGCTGCTCGGAGTTTTTGATACTGCTTCTCCTGGGCTTCTTCGACCCTTTGGCGTTCAAGGTCCTCAAGGTGCTGAAGACGGGTGAGGCGCAATTCCTCTAACTCTTGTAATTGGGTTTCTGATACGTTTACAATTTCTACGTCCAGCAATTCTTCAATGTCTTCAATTCGGGGGATTGAATCAAGATATCTCGTGTATTGTTCACGGAATTTCCGCTGGCGGGAGAGTTCGACCAATTCAATGCGTCTGGCAATTCTGATTTCACTTAGTTGTTCAAATTGTTCTTCGGTTACACCTTGGATTTTGATTGCATCCAATTCAAGAACATATTCACAATCAAGGATTTTTGAATTGAGTTCTTCGCAGACAAGGTTCTCTCTTGTCCTGTCGAAGAGCGTCTGCAATTCATCTTGCTGTGACGGGTTCACACCATTTATTTTGATTCGATCAAGCACTTTCGAGGATGTTGCTGATTCTATTTGTAAGCGAAGTTCTTCAGCGCGGGCGTTCTCCTCTTCTTCTTTATCTCTTACATCCAATGCCAAAATACGCTTATTTCGACGTTCGTCAAGTTCTGTGAGTTGTGCAGCAGGTAAATCTTCAAAAATCATTTTTTGCAATTCTTCTTGTTCTTCGCAATCCAGAATCATGTCGGTAAAGTGGCGATATAATTCCGCCTCTTCTTGGACTCGGGCTTTTTCGCTGAGTCTTGAGTGATAAAATTCGTAATGGGCTTTGAGGCGAGTCGATGCTTCTTCATCCAAGTCTGAAAAGTCCAAACTCTCCAAGTAGCTCACCATCTGGGCTGAGCGGATTTCTCTGTACAGTTCCTCTTCTCGTCGCAAATCTAGCAATTGATGTGATAGTTGATCCATTTCTGTGTCCACAATCGCCTTTACTTGTTCTTCCTGGTTTTCTTGTAGACTGATCTCCCTTTTGCGGATGTCTTGAATTGTGTTCTCAAAGGATAGTTGATACAATCTGTCGTATAATTCCAACAGTGTCTTCTGTCGCAATTCCAATTCAACAAGGGTTGCCCCTTCCAACGGAGTCTCCAGTAAATCTTGGTTGACTTCAATCTTGTATTCTTCACTCAATCCACGAATTAGTTCAATGGTATTTTGGCATTCCGTGATTTTTTCAGATGTGCGTTCAAGAACAGAGTATCTTTCGATGTTGACTTCTTCAAGTTCGCTGATTTGTTTTTTCATCCCTTCTCGATTGTCCGAAATCGAGGTTTGGGCGTGGATTGGGAAGGGTGCCATCTCTTGAGAATATTCGATACGTGGGGAAACAAGAGATTGTTGAGGGTTGGTTCTTGATGGTGGAAGTGTGTCTTCTACTTCGATATCTTCCATCTTAAATGAATTTATGAGTGAGTTTGGCTTTCTTCGGCCTTGGTTGAGGTGTGTGATGGCTTGCCAAACCATCACCATGACGATGGAGCCTACGATAACATATCCAACCGACGATTCCATATCATTCGCCCCCGGATTCGTTGACTTCTTCATTTTCTGTGATTTTAGGAAGAGATTGGATATGGACGGGTCTGCCCTGCTTTTGGTAGCGGTTGACCAACGAATTTAGCAGGGTTTCGTGTGCTTCTTCGGATATGCCCAATTTTCTGCGCTCATCCCAGAGGAGGATTTGTTCCGTTCGTGAAAGAATTCCGTCATCCAGATAGACCTCGATAAGGCGCCGGTATGTATCTTGATCAGAAATGGCGTAGATCAATTCGTCGGGATCTATTCTATCTGCTCTGTGTTGAATTTGGTTGCCGAGGATGATGGCTTCGTTGTGGGTGATTTCCCGGTTGTCATATCCCACCTGAATTTCGTTTGCAATGGTTTGCAATGCCTCGATTGTGCGGGCTCGGTTGGTGCGACGTTGGAATTTCCTTGATTTCCTAGAAAGTCGCATTCAATCACCTCCTTACTCCACTGTAAAAACGCAAACCAATCGAGGGGGTTCGTCATTGGTGATTTCGCCTCTGTATTCCTTTGGTCCGTTGCCATCATCAACCAAGACCCTGTATGGGGTTAGATCTTCCTCTGCATGGTGTTCAAAGTGCTCTATCAAAACTTTGTATTCACCTTTCGGTGCTGCTCCGGCGGGCCAAAATATATTCTCAACGGGCTGTGAACTTGTAGGTGATTCGTTCATGTCAACATCAAGTTGGCCACCGCACTGTGAAAATTTATTTTCAAACGAAATTCGTTCCCCAGATGGGCACATGACACTGAGATCTAAATCATTGAGATTGTCCCAAATTAAGCTCACTTGGACCTGGCCTGATTTAGCGCCCTCTCTAGCGAGGCGGTCATGAAATTCCGATAGATCTGGATTGGACACCTCCTCTCCGGTTTCGACTTCGTGGGTGGGTGTTGTTAGTCTTGGCAAGGCGTTTGTGTCCCATTGGGCGCCAATTTCAGCCAGGAGTGCTTCAGACGAATCAAGCGAATCATCTGAATTTAGGGCAGATGCAATATCTTCAATTTCCGCATCGATTGGGGTTTCATTATCATATTCTGGCAGGGCTGGGTCCTGGGTTTGTTCAGAGGTGGTGATTGATGGGGTTGTCAAACTCTCCATGTCTTCTTCCAAAGCAAATCTGTTGGGTCGTGGTTCTGGGACTTCAACCGGAACGGCCCTGACATTGCCCAACCGTGTGGTGTGTGCTGGATTCTCATCGCCGTAGAAAATTCGAGATATGCCAAATCCAAACAAAGTGGAAAGGATTGCAAAAAGGGCGTAAGCCGACCAAGGCATATCTCTACGAGATATGCCTAAGTTTATGATTCATTGCAAGATTTGTTATCCCAATTTGTTCAATCGAGGATGTGGATTGCAGCGGGTGTGATCGAATATTCGACGCGGTTTCCTGTGAAGATTCTCTCAATGAAGCCGAGTGCTTGCATACGGCCCAGTACCCCACTTCTCATGTGGGGGATGATTGAATCACTCCAATCCGCTTTAGTGCCTGGGCCGTAGCGCCGCTGAATTCGTGAAAGCAATGAAGAGGGTGTGTTTGAACCGATATGGATTCCATCGATAATGTGGCGCATATATGCCCACTCTTTTTTCATCTGGTTTCGTACTTGAGAGACGATTATCGCTCGTTCATTCGGAGACAGTGAGGGGCCGCCTTCAAGTGAGTTATCGATAATTGGATTTGGTTCCTTGGCGAATCGTATTCCGGATGTTGTGAATTGCACTCTGCCCGAGTCATCCAATCCAATGAGCCCGAAATCGTACAGCGCGCCAGAAGGATTTGTTTCTCCGGCTCTCGCCCGTCGAATCATGTAATGGTTGAGGAAGCGGTTTGTTGCACCCCGTTCACCGTTGGGGAATGACGAATGGGTCCTCGAGCCTCGTTCTCGTCCTTGGTTCTCATCATATGTTTTCAAAAGTGTACGAATCGGTGGTGCACCCATCCGAATCGCTGTTCGGAAATCATGGATGGTTGGTCCGGTTCCTTGCTCATCTAACATCGACCAAAGTACTCTACATCCGTATTTGAGTGGTAACAAGCGATTGATGTGTCCAGATAGTGCACTCTCGGAAAGCGTGCCGTCGCTGATGGGTCGGTTCAACCTATTTTCATCCAGGTTGGCAAGTTTGAGGTGATCCAATATCGATGGGTCGGTGATAGCGGTGTTGTCTTCGTCTTGAAGGTGGTTCTCAAGTAGCAATTGGCAATATTGGCTGATTGAAAGATCAAGCTCATTTGCACCACTTAATAGTCGCTCAACCAAGGTGGATGGTAGAGTAACTGTGGCCTCCATAATGAGTTTCGTGTAATCGACGATTTATGAATTAATTCATTGTAAATCCGTGTATTTCCAATTAATTGTAAAATATCGTGAGTATCGTATCAATAATGGTTTTGGCCATTCACAGGAGAGGGGGATTAGGTGTTTCCAGGGATCCGAATGATGATCTTCGGGGCACGATCGTTTTACGATGCTAAATTCCTGAGTTAAATGTTCAATTAATACGTAAACATCCTGTAAAATACAAATTAATTGGTTTATTGATTAAACTCCCCCCGACATAAAATCCGTATGAATCGGTCTGGGGCAGAGCCAAACGTCATATCCTTGGGAGGGTGGATTGTGGACATGAGTGGGGGTTGTAAGTTCACACTCAGAGAGTACGACGCATCGGAACACTGTAACCACATCATGGGCGTGGATACGGAAATATGGTTCATGCTGTGTTCATTTCTTATCATTATCACCATTGTATTTTTCAGAATAATCTATGGGGCGATCCGAGGGGAGAAATTAGGCGACATGGTTGAGGGTTTGATGGAGCCCATGGATGACGATGATGGTGAGCTAAAGATCGGGAGTGTTGTCGGTATTCTCGGAACGTTCGCAAAAGATGATGATGATTAGAGGGTTCAATATTCACCGGCTGCAAACATATCGATGACCCCTGGATACAATTGGTGTTCCAATACTTTGACACGTTCTGACAGGCTATTTTCATCATCATCGGGATGAATATCCAATTGCCTCTGCGCGAGAATGGGTCCACTGTCCACCCCTTCGTCAACCAAGTGAACCGTGCACCCAGTGACTGTGGCGCCATCTGCAAGGGCATCTCGATGGGCGTGGGCGCCCGGATATTTTGGTAACAAGGAAGGGTGGATGTTCAACAAACGTCCCTTCCATTCTCGAACAAATACTGGTGATAAGATGCGCATGTAACCAGACAAAATAACCGCTTCAATCGAATGCTCTTCAAGCGCCAGCATGATTGCCCTTTCGTGAGATTCACGGCGTTCTGTACGATTAGAAATTGATTTGTCAAGTTCAATCGCAATCGCTTTCACGTTGTGCGATTGTGCTTTGTGTATGCCTGATGCGTCTGCATGATTGGAAATGACAAGTGCTGTTCGATGAAGACAAGTTTGGCTCGATTGGTGGTGGAGGAGTGCTTCCATGCCCGAACCAGACCCTGAGATGAAAACGGCCAATCGAATTGGATTGTCAATTGTGCCAACTCGCATCCTTCGCCCTCAAATGAGGGCAGGTGTTCCTGCCTGATGAGGCTTGGCACGTAGATGCGAAGTCTGATAGAGGGATTGCGAGGGGGGAGATTCATGGTTGAACGATTGGAGTCAATAGACGCAATCGTTGAACGATATTGTGTCGCCAGTAGTCCGACTAAAAGTCGGCTATATGTTGGCCTTGGTTTGTTGTTTGTTGTTTTTGCCATCGTAGGGATATGGGTTCCGGGTTGGCCAACGGTTTCGTGGGCGGTTCCCGCTGCATTCCTCTTTTCGTACTCAAGCGAATCCATGTTCAGGTGGACTTTGACAAATCAATACTTTGGATCTGTGATGTTTGAATATTATGCGACTGGAAAGACGATTCCAAAGCATGCCAAGTTGGCTGTGATGGGTTTAATCGCTATGATGACGACAATTTCAACGGTGTTTGTTTGGTATGTTTCAACACTAGGTGATGGTGATGTTTTGGATCCTGCTTCTTGGAATGGAGCCGACCCAGGATATGGGGCAGTTACGATCTTGGTCGCTGGGATGATTGGAATTTGGTGGCTTTATGCCAAAGTCAAGACAAGGAGATAGTCTTCACATCCTTCGTTAATTTCAAAGGTGGCCGGGGGGTCACAGATTCATGAATGAATTTTTGATCAATTTGGAAGACAAACCTGGGGCCATGGCAGAATGCTGTGAAGCCATTGGAGATGCTGGGATCAATATCCTAGCAGGTGCCGGTATCGCAAGCTCAAATGCTGCTGTCGTGATTGTCACCGACAATGCAGATGGTACTGCTGCTGTATTGACTGAAATAGGGGTCGAATACTCAATGAGGCG
>JASLKO010000223.1 GCA_030747475.1 Candidatus Thalassarchaeaceae archaeon
TGTCCCATGGTATGGAGGCGGCATGTCATACGGGTCAGTCTCGGTCAATGTCATGATGTCTCGAGCACTCAATGCCAAGAAATGGAATACACTCATGTCAACCGGTGAAGGTGGATATCCGCCTGAACTGTACGAATGCTCGGAACATGTCATCACCCAAGTTGCAACTGGATACTTCGGCGTTGAAGAAAAGTCGATTCAAGCTGCTCCGATTATTGAATTCAAGTATGCACAAGGAGCCAAGCCTGGATTGGGAGGACACCTGTTGGCAACCAAAGCTGGTGAAGAGGTTGCAAAGATGCGCGGAAGCGTACCATTTGTGAGTCTGTTTAGCCCGTTCCCATTCCATTCGACTTATTCGGTCGAGGACCACATGAAGCACCTGGATTGGATCAAAACCGTAAACCCGACCGCCATGATGTCGGTCAAGGTGAGTACACCACACGATGTGGATATGGTGGCCGTAGGGTCATACTATGCTGGAGCCCATATTGTTCACCTGGATGGATCATTTGGTGGAACTGGAGCGGCACCTGAAATTGCCAAGAAGAATATTGCAATGCCAATCGAATTGGCGATTCCAAAAGTGCACAAATTCATGCAAGCAGAAGGCATTCGAGACAATGTCACCCTGATTGCCAGCGGTGGTGTTCGAACGGCTGATGATATCGCAAAGGCGATTGCATTGGGTGCGGATGGATGTGTCCTTGGAACCAGTGATTTGGTGGCCATGGGATGTACTCGCTGTTCAAACTGTGAAGGTGGACCCAGTGGCCGCGGTTGCCCGTGGGGATTGACCACAACCGATGCTGAACTGCAAGAATGGGTTCAGCAAGCATGGGGAGCTGAACGCCTCAACAAATACTACATTGCTCTGGCCAACCGATTGAAGGAGATTCTACGTGAATTAGGCCTTTCAAGCATTGGCGAATTGCGTGGTAGAACCGATTTGCTTCGATACATCGCTGGAGGTGAGGCATGATGCATGCAAACCAACCGGGTACACCTACAGAATTCCGTGATGTTGTTGGACGCCCTCGTGGAGATGTCCCTGCCAATCCTGAGGCGATCGTACAAGGCAGACGGATTTTGACCGATTCACTGCCGAAGATTGAGATGAACGAAGCAGATGCTGCAGAAGGCGGATGTGGTGTTGTTGGATTGGCATGTGAAATCCCAATTGCGGGTCGTCACCTGTTCAAATCCCTAGAACAAATGCGCAACAGAGGCAATGGAAAGGGCGGTGGTGTGGCCATGGTGGGTCTTGACCCAGCACAATTCAATACCACACAAGATGTCCTAGAAGATTCATATCTTGTCGCCATCGCATGGGTCAATGAAGGACACCGTGAGGATGTTGAAGCAAAATACATCAATTCAGCATTTGATGTCGTACACACATTCGACATGCCAGTACTCGAGGATTGGACCACTTTGTCGGCCCTCGAAGTCTGCCCTCCGGGGGTCACCTGTTACTGGGTCAAACCAACTGAGGCAGGCATCGCGGCAATGTTTGAAGAAAGTGGAATGAGTCCTGGTGATTTTTCCGATGAAGAGGCCATTCATTCCGAGTATGTGTATCGAAATACACACAAATTGAATGTTGAATTCTATGCACAAGATGGGCGCGCGGATGCCTTCGTCTTGAGTCATGGTCGAGATATGTTGATTCTGAAAATCGTCGGTTATGCAGAGGATGTCATCAAGTACTACTGTCTAGATGATTTCACCGCGCACGTTTGGATTGGCCACCACAGATACCCAACCCGAGGCCGTGTAACCCACCCTGGTGGAGCACATCCTTTCGGGCAAGGGATTGATGTCGCGCTTGTACACAATGGAGATTTCAGCAATTACGTCTCGGTCAAGGATTACCTCGCACAGCGAGGAATGGAGCCTCTGTTCTTTACTGATACAGAAGTTGCAGCACTTGGATTCGATCTCCATCACCGAGTCTATGGATACCCAATGGAGTATCTCATCGAATCATTGGCACCAACCAGTGAGCTTGATTTTGTCATGCTACCTGAAGAAAAACAGAGAGTGTATGAAGCGATCCAGAAAACGCACATTCACGGTTCCCCCGATGGGCCTTGGTTCTTCATCATCGCTCAAGGTGCGGGCAAAGGTCATCATCGCTTGATTGGAATCACCGATACAAGCATGCTACGACCACAAGTATTCTCATACCAACGTGGAGAAGTGGCGATTGCATTCTGTGGAAGTGAAAAACAAGTCATCGATGCAGTCATGGAGAGCCTTTCTGCAGAAGACAAACGATTTTGGCGACGATGTGACCGATATTGGAACGCTCGAGGTGGATCATATACCGATGGAGGCGCGTTCCTCTTCGATGTCCATAAACAAGAAGATGGGCGTTTTGAATTGGTGATGACGGACAAGTTTGGTGGCCTAGTGGACACACATCCAACTGGTGATTTTGAAATGATGGAACCGGCCATGACATGTGAGGTGAATTGGCCTGCTGAAGGGGATGCCGTCGCACGCTACGAAGCCTGTGTTGAATCACTCCAATCAATGGATTGGGCTTCCGCCCAGACCATGTTGTCAGAAATCCACACCTACGCTCAACAAGTCAGTCGAAGCGAAGCGGTTGTTTGCTTGCAATTGCTCTTGGACCGATGCTATTCAACTGGAAGTCTACGCCGAAGTCTTTGGTTAGACAATGTCGAAGATGCATTGGTTGAAATTCTCATGAGTAGTTCTTCAGTCCCATGTACAAACTTTGTTGGACAGAAAATCCCTGGTCACAGGCCAGAGCCCGAACATGCCGGACAAGCCATTGTTGTCGATGCTAGGCCTTACCCGATTGAAGGGCAAGAAAGTCTAGCACGCGAACTGGTTGCACTGCATAATATTGGTTGGCGAAATTTCCATGTGGTTCTTTGTCATGGCCATCGATTCATTGGAAATGGTCTGGGAATGGATACTGACGATGTGCGTATCGATGTATACGGAAGTGTCGGAGATTACCTTGGCAGTGGCAATGATGGAATGACCATTCACATGCATGGAAATGGCCAAGACCAAATCGGCCAAATTCACAAGCGTGGGACCACAGTGGTTCACGGTGATGTTGGTCAGTGCTATGGATATGGAGCCAAGGGTGGAAAATTGTTCATCAGAGGCAACGCTGCAGGTCGGCCCATGATCAACAGTGTAGGCAGTCCGAAATTGGTCGTCAATGGGACTGCACTCGATTATTTGGCTGAATCATTCATGGCCGGAGATCCGCTTGAGGGTGGTGGATTTGTCATCATCAACGGCATTGAATATGATGAACGAGGAGAGATTCTAGCGATGGAAACACCCTATCCCGGAGGCAACTTGTTCAGCCTTTCTAGTGGTGGCGCCATCTATGTTCGAGACCCACACAACCGCCTTAGTGCCAGTCAGCTGAACGGTGGTGATTTCACAGAATTAACCGATGCGGATTGGAACATCTTAGAGCC
>JASLKO010000224.1 GCA_030747475.1 Candidatus Thalassarchaeaceae archaeon
CAGTTTTTGCTTTCCTTTTGCTTTGGCTGCTGCCTTTGTTTGCTGGGCATTTCGCGCCGCCATATCCGCAGCAAAACCGACTCGAATGGTCAGATTGATCCAACCTAATCGATTTGCAATACTTGCGACCATGTCTGGCTGGAGGCCCCTTTCTTCTGCCAATCGGAAAAGGATTTCATCCGGTGCTTCATTCGCTTCTTTAGGCACCTTAGCCAATGCTGTGTTTACCGCAGCTTCTCCCTTTCGAAGCATTTCATGATATCTGGCTTCTTCTAACTCAAGAATGGTGAGTATGCCTTCTTTGGATTGACTAAAATTATTCATGTCGAGATTGACATCCATGTGATGTGCACCCAACTCTGCAAGTGTCATGTCTAACCCTAAATCCGCCTTCATGCGGCACACACGACGTGCGAGCATCCGGGCCAGGTAACCTGCCTTGGCATTGGATGGCACCAATGAATCGCCAAGCATATTGCAAAGTGCATGCATATGATCTGGAATCGCATAGATTGCAGACAACGGTTCGGTCACTGCCTTCAATTGTTCCACTGAGATGACAATTCCACGATCTTCGAGACGTTCAGACAATCGATTGTAAAGGGATTCTACATCTGTGCCAACATCGATATTCAAGATACCTGCAAGTCTGGAAAGTTCTGAAAGCAATCCATCCATATCCACATTGCCCAATTCATTCAACCTGGTTTGGAAATCTGATGCATCCTGCAACCAGCTTACTGTTTCAGGATAAATTGCTTCGTAAATGGTCGGTGTGCCTGCTGCGGCCCAACAAAACCGTTCAAGACCATATCCAGTGTCAATAATCTGCAATGGCATTTCTCCATATCGAATGCCTTTGATTTCAACATCACCATCTTCACGCTCTTCGAGATTCATGAACACCAATGTGGCCAATTCTAGCCCACCAACAATGACCTCAACTGCAGGTCCCGCATTTCCACCACCAGACCAGGGGTTTTCAACGTAGGTAATCTCATTGGGGTCGATGCCCAATCGATTCACAAATAGATCATCACAGAACTGGATACATTCTTCCATCCAATACTTCACATCGCCCTCTTCGGGTCGATTGAAACAATGATGTGCCATCATTTCAAACGTCGTCAAGTGCCGACCTGAACGACCCACTGCAGCGACATCCGTTAGTCGAATACAAGGTTGTGAAATGGTCAATGGGTTGGCAGGAGGGGGTGCAATTCCTCCAGTCACATGTGGCTGGAAATCTGCGATTGATGCAATTGTCAAGTGTATGTCATCACGCCATCTCGCAATGATTGGATAGGGAGAAATCCGAGTATGAGAATGCTCTTCAAAATAATTCAGGAACGTTTCACGCATCGCATCCTTCAATGCTTTACCACGCTGGGGGTATCCTGCGATAATTGGTGCACCGATGAATGTGTATTCATCTTCGGTGGTGTCACCAGATGTTTCTCGGTTCGCATCACGTGTCCAAAACCAGAGGCCTGTGACCTTGCAAACCTTGCGCATGAAGCCCTGTTCATGGAAATATGGGATGTCGATGTCACCGAAGGCCATGGTCATCCTCAACAGCCCCGAATTGATGCCCGTTCATGAATGAGTCGGCCGGCACCCATAGGGTGCCGTCGCCGAAAGC
>JASLKO010000225.1 GCA_030747475.1 Candidatus Thalassarchaeaceae archaeon
TTGTATGGACGATAACCTTCCTTGTTTACTCGGGTGACAATCATGTCTTCATCAGGGTTGTGGCCGGCATCTGAAAGGATGGATTCGATACTGCTTTTCGCCCCCCAAAATGCAACTTCTGTGAGATTACGAACACGCACGCGCTTGTGCATGCCTGAACGACTCGCCAAGAGACCTGCCCACTTTGACAATACACGATCAGGGTGCGTGACAAAGGCTGAAAGTTCGGCATAGATGAGGCTGTCAGTGAGCGCAAGGTAATCTTTGACAGAGAGATTCTCATCGGTCAACATCCTCTCCATTCTTCGACTGACTTGCATTTCACCAGCGGTGACCATCTCGCGCGCCCGCACGAGGGCGCGAATCACATAGGCTGTCGTGAGCATGTTCAATTTGTGGAAGTAGACATTGTGATACATGTGGTAACGCATGATAAGATACGACTCGACTTCTGCGACCCCACCTCGGGTGATGGTCAGATGGCCATCATCACCGATTCGCATTGAACGGAATATACGGAATACATCGAATGTCCCAATCTTGGCACCGGTATTGACTTGGTCCCGCATCAAGTAATCTAGACGGTCAACATCCAACTGACTACTGACAATGTCATGCAAAGCAGGGAGGTCGCAAGTCCCATCAAGAATCGAAAATAGACGAGAGAGACCATCCTCACCAACCAATTCAATCAACGCTTGGCGGAGGTCATTGTCTGGATCTTCCAAAATCAGACGGCCCCACTTTTCATGGTGATTGTAATTGGCAAATACGGTATCCTTTTCCAATGCGTGACTGAATGGAGGATGTCCGATATCGTGTAACAACGCCGCATAGCGGACCAACTTTGCATCCTCTGGGCTAATCCGCCCAGGATTCACAGTTTCCAGATGTTCTAACAACACGCCCGCAAGGTGCTGCGCACCCAAACTGTGAACGAATCGTGTATGGGTTGCAGTCGGGAACACATAGTGACATGTCGCCAACTGTTTGATATCACGCAAACGCTGGAAGGTTCTCGTGTCAACCAAACGACTGATGTCATCTGTCAACACGATGTCCCTATGCACATTGTCACGTACCACTCGATCATGATCTGCCATATTTTCACCTCAAAGTGTCTCAGGCCCACCTGCGGGCATCACATTCAATTCAGTTACATCTCCACGTAGGGTTGGACCTTCGATTGTCGTTGCAAAAATTCCAATGTCCTGTATATTGTGTGAAAGACCAAACCACGGCCGACCGTATTGATCCACTGCCATGTCTAGGAAATCTCCAAGTCCACCGCAGCGATTGTAACCACATCCTGCTTCAGTGGCGATTGGATCACCGGGCTGATTGACTTGAACTGTAGTCATCAATGGATTGTCGCTGAATGCATCAGTCATGACGGTTAGGTAAGCATTCCATGTGTCGTTGCCTGTATCCCCAACATAGCCAAAGGCCACTCTTCCTGAATCACCTGCAGTCACTACGGGGAAGCCGGTGCCTTGCAAGCCAATCGGTGGTGCAATCATCATTGCATCACTCCACGAATCGCCTTCATCCAACGAGTAAGCATAGTATGGCATGTCGTCCGCACCCATCCACATGGCATGCACATTGTTGTCCATGTCAATCGCCACTTGAGCTTCTTCAGCATTCCAAGTATCGGCGGTTCCAGATTCAGATGTAGGCAGTACATGTTCTGTCCAAGTCAAGCCCCCATTGGTGCTTCTGTAAATCGAATATCCCTCGCCATTACAACCGATTTGGCCACGGTAGAAATTGCCATTTTCCGCACCTTCAAGATGTGCACTAAGGCCGCCACTTTGGCAACTCAACGGGGCGCCAGCAACTTCTGGACTCCAATTGTGACCACCATCTACACTGAATGAGCAGAGTGGAGCAGGTGCATTCCCATTGACGCAGTAAATCCAGGTTGTCGGATGTAGGGCTGCACCGGGTGCTGAGGTAATGGTCTGGTGATCTTGCACAGAATAAGGGGATGTTGTGAGCGTCACAGGCTTCCAAGTGTTACCCTCATCATCTGACCATTCAACGGTCATTGCGGCCAAAGCATGCATATCGAATTTCATGATGCGATCAGTCCACTTGTCGACATAGATGTACGGGTCATTGCTGCTGACCACAGGGATTGGTGGATCATACACATCGGCACAGGAATAATCGCTGAGGTTGGTCATCTCAATCAACCCTGTACACTGAACCACAGCAGTTGCTCCGCCAACCCCATTGCCCCAACTGGACATGTACAAATTGTCAGCAGAAGTGATGCCAATGGTCGGCTCAAAGGTGCTCATTCCAATGCCAAAATAGGAGCCCATGGTCCAGAACGGTGCATTTGCACCAGTCAGGTTGGCTGTGATATTGGCCGCCATTACGGCTGACTCATTTCTCGCATCGATGGCACCATCGTAATGATACCAAGTTGTCTCTGGTACTTCTCGATCAAAATCGAATGGTGAGGACTCCACTGGGAGGGCTTTTTCATCCTCTCCAAAGCAGCCAACAAGGCTTGAACACACCATCAAGAGGGTAAGTAACAGTGCAAACTGGACTCGTCGCATGGTGTGCCCTCCGGCCCTATGGGGCCGGGTTCTCCGCTTCAAACCGACGGTTTTGCAAAATACACAAAAAACAGGTATTATGCCAAACAAATCACTGTTTTTCTGGCACCATAATTTCTGATGGTTTTAGACGATTTGCATTGAAAGAATTTATTTTTTCATCACTTGGATAACCAAGGCAGATCCCACAAAGCAACGAGTAATTCTTACTGATGTCAAATTCCTTGCGAACCGCATCTTCCCAAACTGCAACGGCACCTTGTGGACATGTGCCCAATCCTTTCGAATGAGCCGAAAGAATCAGATTCTGCATGAATAGACCT
>JASLKO010000226.1 GCA_030747475.1 Candidatus Thalassarchaeaceae archaeon
GCACGAAGAGGTGGTGAAGAGGTTGCAGCGGCCTCATCTGTGGTTGCATGTGCCGCATTCCAACTGTCCAATTCAGCACAAAGCGATTCAAAATCACCGACACGAACATGGGCCCATTTTTCGGCATCATAACGCCGAAGCAAGCGCGTTAAAATTACACCGAATTTACCACCTGCTTCAATCATATCGAAATGTTCTGGGGGGGCACCTTTTGCCCAGTAATCAAACAACCAAGCACTCAAATGCCCAATTCCTGAACCCACTTCGCAAACGCGTTTTGGTTGGACTCTTGCGATGACATCTCGAATTCTACGCCGAAGTCCCGAGGGCATTGAGTCCAATTCCATGTGCTCAAGTTGAGCACCTATCGATGCCGCAATTTCGGGTTCTTCCCGAGGTTGCTCCGGATCTTTAGACAGCAGAGCCGCCAGCGCATCTTCAATGCTGAGTCCCACATTTGGGCGGACACGCAATCGGTTTTCAAATCTCGGAGACATGGGATGTGGTGAAATACTCCCAGTGGGCCGGTCTAACCGGAGGAGATGAGGTGGACGAGGTCGAGACGCTGGACAATGTTACACGTTGTCCCGAGTGTAACACTCGACAAGCCCATGAAATCCTCAAAGAAAAGGCTCTGAAGAAAGATGCTGGAATCGACTACCTTCTACGCTGTGAGGGCTGTGGAAATGTGCACACTGTCATCTTTCGAAATCCAAAACCTGTCACGATACCATTCACACTTTCTGATGGCCCTGATTCAATCCCGTATGAAATGGAAGTTGATGCAGATGAACGGTTCGTGTTAAACGATGAATTTGAAGCACTAGATCGTATATGGATAATCACACGATTGGAAGTTGAAGGGGATGCGAAACCACGAATTGTGGATGCAAAGGACATCAAGCGCGTATGGGCCAGTCGAATAGATCTTGCTAGAATTAAACGTACATTTACCGATGGCGACATCTCATTTTCGGATATGATTGAAGTCGATCCAGAAAAGGAATTCTCATGTGGAACCATCGTCAAGCACCGTGGAGAAACATGGCGGATACGAGCACTCCACTCTGGAACTTCACGAACATTGACTGGGAAAATGACTGCCCGCGATATCAGACGAATTTTCTTGCATCGACCGCCAACGCCAGATGAAATCGCTGAGAGGAAAATCATTGACAGAGGCAATTGGAAGGGACAAGAGTTCGCAGGCCGGGAAGAGCATCAAGAAAAATGGCGAGATGTAGAATCTTACCGCAAACGACGAGGTGGGTGAAATGGATGAGCGACACGACCCCAGTGCTTGCCGTCGGATTTTGCGAGAGGCTAGAGAAAATGGATTGCATCGGAAATTATTCGATGCTGCTCAGGAATTGCAAGATGGAATTTACAGAGCCGAGGCCCTTTGTGGACTCTGTGGTTCAACAGACATGGACGAAGAAGACCGAAGTGAATGGGTTCCAATTATCGTAGACGCAATGCTAGAGGAAGAGCGCCCATGGAGATTGGCTGAAAGTATTGGAATTATTGCTAAATCAATGAGTAAATGGCCAGGTGGTCGTGCGCGAAAAGGATTGATGGGCGACCTTATTGGAATGACGGGCGGTTTGCCAAATGGCGACGCGAGAGTCGAGGCACTCAAAGCCATTTCAAGTCGAGTATCGCCGCAAAAATTACCTGAATTATTTGTATTGGCAGTTGAGAATCACGGAATGGAAGCGAAAGCAGCCAGGCCTGTAATGAAAGCCATTGTAGAATCAAAGGACAAGCAAATGATTGCAGAAATTACACCAATCCTTACTGAATCAGCACCTGACTTGGCTGTCAAATTCTTGGACAATTTGCATAGATTGTCCATCCAATCTAAACTTGATTTGAAACCAAGTGCACTTGAAATGGCCATCCCCTTCCTTGAAGATGCAGAATTTGAAACTGTGCGAACCCTTTGCAGCCATCTTACTCTGAAAAATGACGTGGTGATTTTATCACAAGCCCTAGATGGAAACGATGAGGATTCAATTCGATTCGCAGTCACTCTAGCAGGTAGAGCTGATCGGGCAGGTGATTCGGACCTAGCTGCTGAATTGTTGGAAAAAGCCGCGACCAATGTTGTAAATCTAGACGAGCGGACCTCTTCTAAAATCAAGAAAAACATCTCAAAAGGATTTGAGCGCCTTGGTTTAGCAAAGCGTGCAGAAGAATTCGCACCAGTTCAAACCCCGCAGATTTTGACTGAAAAACCCGTTCAGAAAGGTGGAGGGGGGGTGGGACACACACTGGCGCTTGTTGGCACATACGACGGATCTATTGGGACTCCACACCTTCGTGCACTAGCTCGTGCAGCTGGAATCGCATGGGGATTTGGCCTAGACATCGCACTCATCGACTGGCCTACAGATGATATTGAGCAACTTTGTGAGCAGGCACAAAAAGAATCAGGGACTGCCGGAGTCGCACATTTACCATCTCTACTTGCTGCGCAACGCCTTCAATTGTCAACTGCAGAAAATGCGCTTTCAGGTTCACACGGCCATCCAATCGCCACGACTCATCAGCCACGTGGTGGATCTGTCAATTTGAATGACTTTGATGGTAAAATTTGCATGTTCATTGGATTGGGGCGCCAAGGTTTGCCAAAGAAACTGCTCGATAATTGTCAGGACCAATTTGAATTGACAGGGGTTGGAGCCAGTTTGGAAACTGCAGTCGCAATGGGAGCGATTGCTCAGCGTTTGGCCGACCTCAATTAACGGCGATTTGTCCACGGCATGAAAATCGATTTGACGATGTGCATTGCAACATCAGGATTTTCATCTAAACGACGCATGCTGTATTCATACCACCGCTCCCCATAGGGGATGTAAATTCGAGTTCTGTGACCTTCTTTGGAAAGTTTACGACGGATATTACCACGCACCCCAAGCAGCATTTGAAATTCATATCCTGGGCCCTTGCCGTTTCGACATTTTTCTAAATCAGAGTGAGGAGGGTTCATCTTACGGTTTGAGAGGGCGTCCAGAGTGTGATTGATGATGGGCATATCATGAGATGCAATGCCCGCATAGCCGCCTTTGTCGAGAATTTGATCAATGTGGAGATTCATCGCATCGACAATCTCTTGATACCCAGTCCTGGAAATTGATTCGTGCTCCAAGTAGACACCTTTACAAATTCGGAAATCAGCATCAGCACCAAGTTGCTCGCAAATTGAATCAATGTCATCAGAGGTTCGAAATAGACGTGCTTGCAAAACGGTCCCAACATTTTTCAAACCCTTTTCATGCATCGCCAATACAATATCGATTGTGGACTGAGTGACGCGATGATCTTCCATGTCTAGGCGCACGAAAATGTCGTGCTCAGCAGCATTCACAAGCAAACGCTCAATGTTTTTGTAAGCAGCTTTGGAATCAATGAGTAAACCAAATGCGGTTGGTTTGATGCTTAAATTCGCATCAAGTTTGTTGGCTACAATTGCATCCAAAACTCGATCATATTCATCGACAAAAAATTGCGCTTCTTGCAGGTTTGAAATCTCCTCACCCAATACGTCGATGGTGAAGCATGCCCCTTCAGAACTCAACTTTTTCATGACCTTTACAGCACTGTTGAGATCCTTTCCAGCAACATATCTCCGCGCCACACTTGCAACGAAAAAACGGGGCATGCATTTGGTCACCCCGACCATGAATCGTCCAAGTATGCCCACCGAAAACCCCCCGATTAAGGTTCGACCAATGCCGGGGCTCTTTGACGATTGCTTCGGTGCACTCAGTCAATA
>JASLKO010000227.1 GCA_030747475.1 Candidatus Thalassarchaeaceae archaeon
GGTTCCATTCCCGGTGGTTCGGGAGGTGCTGGAGGGGCAGGGGGAGTTGGTGGTTCCATGCCAGGCGGTGCAGGCGGTAGTCCAGGTGGGGGCGGCGGTGTATTTCCATCATCGTTCTCGTCACTCATTCAAAATCCTCCATCCCAGCGCGTGGGATAAAGATACGACGATGTTCGAAGCGGTATAACCATTGTTGCGAAGCAAATTGCCCGGTCCATAGGACCGTTAGAGTGTCGGAGGGTTGATGAACCATAGTTGAACGCCCCTAAATTGTGAGCGTAAGCGACAGTAACATGCCCCCTGTACTATTCGTCGTTGGTACAGCAGGTGCGGGAAAAAGCACCCTTGTAACAGCCTTTCAACGTTGGACCCGTTTTCTTGAAGTCGAGTGTCTTACAATTAATCTTGATCCGGGGGCCGAAAGGGTGCATTATGACCCAGAATTCGATGTTCGTGATTTGATTTCATTGCATGAGGTCATGGAAGAATATGATTTGGGACCAAACGGTGCGCAAATTTTGGCTGCAGATTTGGTTGCAGCACAATCCTATGATATCCAGGAAGAGTTGGAAGGCTTGTCCGGCGATTTACTTGTCATTGATACTCCGGGCCAAGTCGAACTGTTTGCTTTTCGAGAAGCAAGTTCCCACATGGTTGAGGTGCTAGGACAAGGTCAAGCCGCCTTGATTTTCCTTTTTGATCCGATGCTTTCACAATCAGCCTCTGGATTCGTTTCGCAAATGCTGTTGTCTAACATTGTCCATTTCAGACTTGGTCTACCGACTGCAAATTTCCTCTCTAAAGCGGATTTATTGCCACCTGAGGATTTAGATCGTGTTTTAGGATGGGGTGAAGATTTGGATATGCTTGAGGCCGCCTTGTTTGAGGAAGCGGGTGGGCAACGAACCGAATTTGCAATTGGTCAATTGCGAATGATGCAAAATGCCCAAATTCAGCCTGGTTTGATACCTTTATCCAGTGAACAAGAAGAGGGGTTGGCAGATATTCTTTCATTTGCGCAGAACATCTTCGGTGGAATGGCCGATACTCGAGATGGATTTGCTGGTGATATTGGGGAAGAGAGAAATTAGGTGATTTCGATGAGTGATTTGCAGCACCTTCTGGCAATAGATGATTTGGGCGATGATTTCAGAGCGATTTTGGAGTGGGCTATTCGCTTCAAACAAGATCCTGATAGGGATTACGATTTCAAACCACTCGATGAACTCAGTATTGGGTGTATTTACGAAAAACCGAGTACAAGAACTCGCGTGTCATTCGAAGTTGGTGTTCACAAATTGGGAGGCCAGGCGCTCACTCTACTCAAAGGGGATATCCAGATGGGTAAATCTGAAACCATTGCTGATACGGGGGCGGTTCTATCCCGCTTCTTGGATGGAATCACATATCGCTGCTTCGGCCATGAAATGGTTGAAGAATTGTCAAGCAATTCATCCGTACCTGTCATCAATGCACTATCATCAAAACATCACCCCTGCCAAGCTGCAGCGGATTTAATGACAATAATGGAACGCAATCCCTCACTAGAAGGAGAACGGGTTGTATGGGTTGGAGATGGAAACAATGTACTCCACGACTTAATGCTGGCCTGTGCAATGCTAGGTGTCGATTGTGTTTGGGCTGTCCCTAAAGGATTTGAGCCCGAAAATGATGTTGTCAATCGGGCCAAGGAAATTGCAAAAAAGACCGGTTGCAAGATGACTCAATCACATGACCCTGTAAAGGCATGCAAGGGTGCAACGATCATCTACACAGATGTGTTCATTAGCATGGGTGAAGAGCACCTGACGGACAAAATAAATGCCTTTGAAGGATTCCAAGTCAATGAAGAGCTAGTGTCAAATGCAAACGATGATTATGGATTCATGCATTGCTTACCTGCTCACCGAGGTGAAGAAGTTACAGATGGCGTTATTGATAGTGAAAATAGTATTGTTTTCGACCAAGCAGAAAACCGAATGTGGGCACAAATGGCAATTCTCACATATCTTTGCAATCAAGCTGCTTTTCAGGCATATAATGAATTGTATTAAACTGGAATTAGTACACTTGCAAGGAATCCTGAAAGACCAAGCAACATTGCCAATCTGAGATTCCTTTGTGCGACGTAATCCTCCCCTCTATAGAGTCGGGGTTTTATCGAAATCAGCAATAATATTGCAGGTATTTGCGTGATGATAAATTGCATTGGCAACATCCCTCTTGCATAAGGTGCAACAAGTGGCAGAAGGGATCCAATAACCAATAATTGGGCAATAGCTCGTGCTCTCTCCGGTCCAATTTTTTTTGGCAATGTAGTTCTGTTAGCATCCCCTTCTTCATCTTCAATATCCTTGACAATTTCTCTGGCAGCATTGACCAACATTGCAACAGCAGCAACGATCCAAACCAGTGGTGTCAAAATTCCATTGACTGCTGCTGCACCAAACACGATAACGATGCCCACAAGCAATGATATTGCTAGATTCCCAGGCAATCCCTTGTGTTTGAGCATGAAAGATGCGGGAATGACCATTTCATAATGGAACATGAGTAAAAATGCTAGAAACCAGATTCCTATACTGGGAAGCCATTGGATGAGGTGATCCGAATATAGTGCGGCAATTGTCATTGCAGACAACAAGGCAATAATCGACAATAGAAAGGATGCTCTTCCAACCGCTTTAGCTTGAATAAGTGTCAATGCCCCACTCGGAATTGGACGTTCTGGATGATTGAAGCGATCAATTTCATGATCCTGAATGTCGTTGAAGGCATTCCATGCACCCATGAATGCAGCCACACAGAAAGCATGAATTGTGACAAGCACCAAATCAACTGTTGAAAAATTGATTGTTACCATTAACGCGCCAACGAACACAGTCGATGCACCAACAAGTGCATTTCCGCCACGCAGTAATTGCCATACCGGGTGCGCCATTAAACTGCGGCTAAGTAGACAATACTTGATGCCTACGCTGTGGCTTTTGTCGGTCCAGAATCCCCATGATTCCTTCCGGAAAGTGACCATATGCATACACTATATCGTGCTCCTCGGAAGAAATCTCGAATGTGGCCAACTTTCTCAAAGCGAGTATCTTTAGCCAATATATTACCGACTTGATTCATTGTTGCACCCCAACTGAATCTTTCGTTTAGATGATCGAACACCTCGACAGTATTTGCTCGACCCCTTTCACCGAGGAATTTGTGCACTTCCTCTCGGAGTCGCTTTGTTCGACTCAAGCTTTTGCCTCCAAAATTCGACGGTGTACGTGAGTCCAGACGTTTGGTCTGACGAGTGGTCTCCAGTACCCATTTTCTTGTGTACCACTGGCATGTACCAGCGCACCTTCTTTCGTGCTTCTTGGTCGTCTTGTGGCCACGAGAGTGGCAAAAGCAACCGGTTTATCCTGTAGCAACTTTTTGGCTTGCATGAAAGTGTCCATGGTGGGATTGCCTATGAATAAAAGCAGGACTCTGAAAATGAATGTGAACGTGCCAATAAGCCGCAGCACACCGTTTTTCATTTTCACCAAAATGTGAAACTGTAGCAGAAATTGCATTGTCATTGCGTTCCGTTGATATACGGGCTATCAATCGCCGACCATACGCTCGTATGGTGTAGCGGCCCATCATGGTGGACTCTCAATCCATCGACCCGGATTCGAATTCCGGTACGAGCATCCCTCAACACATTGTGGGAATTTTGATGTGTTGCACCCTAGTCGCAGTATCATGGACGACTGGCGAACCTTCGATGTTGCAAATCCGACAGAGGAACATGCGATGATTCGCGAGATGGTTCGCGATTTCGTGAAGGAAGAGGTTGAGCCCCAAGCATTA
>JASLKO010000228.1 GCA_030747475.1 Candidatus Thalassarchaeaceae archaeon
CGACATCTGAAGGTAGCGCACTGAAGACAACTTCAAAATCGGCAATATCGGTCATGAGTGAATCCATGCTTCGAATTTCCATTGCGGGCAGGTCAGGGCGAGGCTCTGGCAGATGCCACTCTAAATTCTCTAAATTCGTTCTCGCTGTGCGTGGTGAACCGTAGATGGCCACGAGTTCAAACCAGGGATGGTTCAACAGTCTCTGCTGAAAGCGTTGTGCTACGAGGCCGCTGGCTCCGAGGATTGCCACCTTGCGCACGCGCATGAACACAGGCTATGCAGTATTCCATTTGATTTGAACGGATATACAGAGTTCAAATACTGCCGCGTTTGTGATAAGGACATGTCGAATAACCAACCGGGTAAGATTGGTGAACTTGCAACAAAACGCGAACAAATCAAAGCAGCAAAAACCAGCTCTATGACTAATTATTCGGAAGGGTATATCCTACACGTTCCGGAGAATATCCTAAATCAAATTCATGATGACATTCGAAATGATGATGAGAGACTCAAGGGTCACTTGGTTAGAGCAATAAAAATCGGGTTGTTATCGATCGAGGGTGGTGAATTCACACTTTCAACAGAGCGAATTGAGAATGTCATCAATACGACCTCCACTTCAATGGTCGACAAATACCAGCGATTCGATGAATCGTTTTCTAACGACTTGACTACCCTGATCGACCAAAAGTTGACTGGCAAAGAATCTGAGCTTGCAAATCGCCTAAGCAGTGCATTTGGTGAACAAGGAGATTTGAAAAAGCGCTTAGATGCAATATTTGACGACATATCTAATCCCGACAAGATTTCCAGTGTACCCAATCGTGTTTCTGAAGTGATTGCGGAGAAGTTTGGTGATATTGAAACTGAGGTCACCAAGGCCCTTGACTTGACAGATCATGACTCTGAATTGAGTCAATTTTTGAAGAAGCAAAATAATACGATTAACACCCTGAAGAACGACATTGATACCCAAATGGCTGAAATCCGTACGGCCCTCAATGTTGATGAAATCCTTCAGCAAAAAGAGGCAGAGAAAGAAGAGTTGTATCAACAATCTACCCAAAAAGGGCATCATTTTGAGAACGATGCTGTTGATTCATTGCAGGATATTGCAGGACTCTTCGGAGATCGCATTGAGCACACTGGTGGGGAAGGCGTAGGCAAATCTCGATCAAAAATCGGTGACATCGTAATCGTAATTATTTCCCCAGGAATTCCTGAAATCCGAGTTGCTATCGAAGCAAAAGCCGGCTCATCCATTCCTCGTAAGGAACTCGTCAAGCAGACCCGTGATGGGGTCAAGATGCGAGGTGCAGTGTGTGGAATTGGACTAATGGAGCGAAAGCACATGGGTGTGCGTCAGCAGGTTGTTGAGCAAGAAGCTGAGAATTACATTGTTGGTGTTGATTGGGACAATCAAGATTTCCTAGCACTTGAGGTGGTTTATCGCACCCTCCGTGCGCAGTTGATTGCCGAAGAAATCCGTTCTAGTGGAAATGACGAAATCGACGTGGAGGCAGTGAAGAGACACCTCACACAGGCTAAGACCGACCTTGGTTTATTTCAGTCAATGAAAGGTGGAGCGAAAAGTGCGATTACAACCCTTGAAGAGCTTCGGAAAAACCTAGATTTGGTCGAAGGAAAGGTCAAAGATCAACTCTCTAAGGCCGAGGACTTGCTCTGAATTTCTCTTTTATTCCAAGCCCCTCAGATTCGATTGACTGGCCGGGGGAATAATCTGCGGACAAGCAATTTCCGTAGGATTCTAAATCCATCTCCAATGGAACCCAATTTCGATTCACCAATCCGTGGCGCATAGGAAATGGGCACTTCACTCATCTTCAACCCTTCACTTGCGCACGAGGTATACATCTCCGCTTCGATCTCAAAAGCGGTTGAGTTCAACGACATTTTCTGTATTGCACCTCGTCGGAAAGCCCAGTATCCTGTGCAAACATCGCTGATGAAAACCCTGTACAATGCAACTGCAAACCAAGTCAAAATATGATTTCCAATCCAGTTTATTCGCGACATCGCGCCAGGTTGAATATTGCCTCGCAGTCGACTTCCGATGACAACATCGTACTCACCCTGCTCAAGATGTTTGAGAAGTCTCAGCATTTCTTTTGGAACATACGTCCCATCCGCATCTAGCATGACCAACACGTCATCCTCTTGAGTCAAAAAACGAGCAAATCCTTCTCGCATGCCAAATCCTTTCCCTGCCGCCGGTCCCTGAACAATCAATTCAAGGCCCAATTCTGCAGCCTTTTCTTGAGTTCCATCTGTACTCCGACCATCGGCCACAACAATTCTTGGGACCCAGCCCGCATCTTTGAGGGCAGCAATAGGCAGTTCATTTACGACCTTGGGCAAGGCATCTACCTCGTTGAAAGTAGGCAACAAAATTGTGAGACCTCGACTCATAAATTCCGCACCTCCACCCAATGTACCCAAAGACCGTTAGAATCGATAATTCGGTCACTTCTACCTGATAATCCAGCCGGGTCCAACCAACTGTCCTGTTCGACGGCGGCAGTGATATGGATTTCTATTTCACCCATAAAATCACTATGGTGCAGGACAGAAAGCGAATAGACTCCTCCACCCACAACTTCTGCAACAGCACTGCAATTGAGGGCCCCTATGTCGCAAACTGTGAGTTGCACATCGATGGTGCTTGGTGCCGTGATTTGTAGCACAATTGACAAATCTGCATCACGATGTTGTCGAGGCAATTCAATGGATGAAAATTTTAATTCTCCACCTGAAAGAAAAGCGGTGGACTCCCCTCGGATGCCAAGATTTGAGGCATCGGCGAACGCCCAGGGGTCGACCCTCCATTCACACTCTTCAGCACACATTTCTTGTGTCGGAAATGCGGTCAGACTTCTTTTCACAGATGCATCGTTGGGCGTGGGTTCAAATTTCCACAAACGACTCCCACGGTGATCCTCCATAATCGCCCAATGCTCACTTTCAGCCAGTAGGTGTCCAATTTGTCCACGAGGAGATGTGGCAGCATGGGTGATTCCAAGTTCAAGAATTTGGTCAACATCATCTCTTACAATCGCGCGCTCTGCATCCCATTGAACCCTTTCTTCAACCGTGAGCAATCCAAGACTTGGGAAGCTTGTCAAACCCAAATTTGCATCGACATCATACAGAATTCCCCAATGTGCAGTTTCCGTGTAAAGAACTGAATCGGCAGGCAAATTGGCAATTGCACTTCTCAACATTCGATCACCTTCTGTTTGTGCTTCAAATTCAGAATGTGAACCGATTTCAATCATTACAATATGGGATAGCAAAATGAATGCCAAGGACAATCCGATCAAGACCTCTACAGGTCGTTTATCCGATGAAGCAGGGACTTCCAATTCAACATAGCTCATCTGTCCTCCATCCGCCACATCTTCATTCTCTTCGCCGAGCATCCTCTCCCTCATTCTAGGTGTTAATCGTGGCACTTTCGCCAACACGATTCCCGCCAATACAGCAAGTGGGATATGGAATGCATGCAATGCCATCGAATAGAGCATGTAGGATACCAATGTAATGACTGAAATACCAACCAATCCGTCAAACAAATGGACCCAGGTTAGTGCCCATTGCATGGCCATCCAGAGCCCCAATAGCCAGATTTCAAAGGAGGCTTGAAATCGCCATAATGCCCAAGCCGCAAGTCCAAGTAACAACGGGCCATTGAACAGAAGTAAAGGCAAACCACCCTGCCAACCATACTCTGCCCAAACCGGTGTATCGAGCATGCGAGGTGCAAATATGCCCATCACAGCAATGACTGCGAATCCAATGACAACCGCGGAAATTATTGCCAATCGACCTGAATGTGCATTTTCTCTCTGTGCTGACCATCGATGGGCGCCCATCCAAGCCAGCAATAACGTTCCAAGATACAAAGAACCAGTTGGATGAATGACACCGACAAATGCAACACCAAAGGCAAATAGAACATCCATTCGTTTACTTCGTTCACGTGGTGGCTTGACCAACACCAACAGTCCAAGAACAAGACCCAGTTGGCTGGCAACTGTAGGATATCCACTGTCAAATGATTTGGCAAATAATGCAGGTGCCAAACAGAGAGCTAGCAAAGTGGTGGCAGATGCCCCCCAACGGTCTGCAGCCCCAGCAACACCCCACAGGATGGCGAGCAATGTGAGTTGACCCAATAAGTGGATGCAATCGCTTGATGACAACCCCGTTGCTTGTTCTAGGAAGGCTGCCAAAGCGGGGAAAGCAGGAGGGTAGGTCCATCGGCCAACATTTGGTGCTGGCAATGCCAAAGAACCGGTTTCCGCCAAACGATGAGACAATGTTGCAAACCCAAGCCAATCCACCCCCATTGGTCGATTGAGAACCAACAAGGGCGTCAGGCAAATCATTGCTGAAATTGCCAATGCCCACGGCAACCAAGCAGGCCTTCCAGTTTCGATTAATGCTGCATGTTTTCGTTCAGCAACCACATCTTCTTCAAGTTGTACAGTTCCAGCTTCGGCTTCAGCGGCAGCCTCAATTTCTTCGAGTCTTTCCCATGCCGATAAACGACGGACTCGGACGCTTTCTCGTTGCCATCCAACGGTGGCCGAAAGAAGATTAACAAGCAATATTACCATGACGAGGTAACCGACTGAATGTTCCCCTCGTAGCACCACCAACCACCCCGCCAACCCGTAGAGAATCAAGAGACTCGCTGCGGGCACCAGCATCATCTGACGCAATTGATCAGCGCCAGGGTCGAGAATACGAATCAAAGCGAGTCCGGGAATCAATCCCAACCCGATTAGGAAAGCACTTCCGAGAAGGATACTGAAGATTCCAGCTTCCAAGATGTCGCCTCCATAGGAGGCGACGCTACACATTGCTATTGAAGCCGGTGCTTCCGAAGAAGTGTTCAAGGTGAATTATGTCGACATGGCATGGCCGGCATCGATTTCTCTGCTGAAGATTGGCACCAGACTGTTGATTTGCCAGATGAGTATGAGGTTAGAGATTTCACAACAGGTGATGATTCGCCATCAAAATTTGAATTTGACATTGGGCGATATGATGAGGTCCGACCAGGGATGTACAATACTGAATTGTTCACTGAAAGTCGATGTATCCATGTTGGCCTAGATATTGGAGGCCCAATTGGAACACCCGTGAAATCGATTGCAGATGGCACCGTTGCATTTTCAGGTTACAATCCAGCGGATGGAGATTATGGACACACAGTCATCATTCATCATTTTATTCAGGGACAAAATTTGTGGGTACTGTATGGACATTTGGACGCTGCCTCAACTGAAAATTGCACACCTGGGAAGTCAGTGTCTGGTGGCGAAGTTATCGCTTGGTTTGGCGGAGAACATGAGAATGGTGGTTGGCCGCCCCACCTCCATTTTCAATTGTCATTTCGAGAACCGACCACCCATGATTTACCGGGGGTTGTAACTCCAAGTGAACGTGAACAAGCACTGCTTGATTTTCCAGATCCCCGCCTGGTACTCGGCCCACTCTATTGAGAGAGATGTTCCTTGAGTCCAACGATTGGACCAATTGCAGTCGGGTCTTTGCCACGCAATAGTGCAACCGCACAAGAGAGCCAATCCATCAAGATCACAGCATAGAGTAGCGCCTCTAGATGAGATTCACCTTCACACATTAATCCCCATGTTGGATCAACGACAATATTGTCAAGGAACCAATCCATTCGCATATCGTTACGATTGTGAATGCCATCCCAAGAAAAGATGAGTAGACTTTGGTTGTCTGCAGAATTGGCTTCACCCCAAGCGACGATTTCATTATGGTTCATTTCAGGAAGAATGTGGTGGCGTGCAAATACACCTCCATTTTCATTCAACTGACATGCAGCACGATACGATGTAGGCGCCAATGATTGAGTGGCCAAAATACTGATTTCACGTTGTGAAATAGATTGGGCCATTTCGGCGATGATATCTTCATCATCTTCATGGACAAAATCACAAGCCGCAACGGCTTCTTTCAAACGATCGACCATTTCGTCAATATCCTCTGGGGGACTCATAATTCCCAATCGCCAAGTCAATGCGATTTGTGTTCCAAAAATATGTCCGAAGGCAGAGCGTGGGGGTTGCCCTCCTGGCAATTCAATCCAAACTTGATTCGAATCTTGAATGAGTGTTTTCAAATTCCCTCCGGACGAGAGGCCAATGACTGAACATCCGAGGCTAATTGCAGCTTCGGTAGCATCCAATGTTTCCTCTGTGTTGCCCGAATATGAGGTTGCGATGACCAACCAATTTTCTGAAACCCAAGCAGGTAGGTCATAGCCTCGATGACTCACAAAAGGCAGACAACCATCCGCATCAGATAGGCAAGAGAGGAAATCGCCGCCAGATGCAGACCCCCCCATTCCAAGGCAAATGACACCAGAAAACAATCGATTTTCGAGTACAGAAAGTGGCCATGATTCAGATGCATCCCAAGCCTTAGTCAAATCGGCAGGGAAGTTGCGAATATGGCCGAGCATATCGCTTGCATCGAGATCCGCAGCAAGTTCACTTAGTGACACCATCATCCCCCCCTAGGCACATGCCCTTCATCGGGATTTCGGACCCTGGGCAGTGCAACCCACTCATCTGTAATCCATCCCAACCGCAACCGCAATCGAGTCCCATCATCATCATAGGGCAATCGAACGGTTTGCATTTTGTAATCTTGAGGATTCATGAACTCGGCGGCTGAAGCATCTCGATTAAGGATATCAACCTCAACTTGTTCAATGAATCTAGACATCACGACAGCCTTCTCCAAATCGCGCCAAGATGCACCCGTTTTTTCATGGCGATTTAGAGCCAATAGAATCGGCCCATCCTTTAGCCAAGCACCTACAATCCAGAGACGTTTTCTCCAACGCAGCACGTCACCTAAATCATATCCTGGTCGACGATATAACACGGTCAATCGGGTGACCTCAATTCCATCTTTTTGACCAATGACCGAATGTGTTTCTTTGGTTTGCCCACCCCATCTTTGAATCATGTGCCTTGCCCATGTTCTCGCCAATGATTTGCTTCCCATTGTAACATCCCAGCCACCGACGACTGGTCCTTCCTTGGTGATGAAGAACATCGGATCGGGTTCCATGCTAGCCAGAAGTGTATCGAGTGAGCCTCTCAATTCCTCAAGTTCATTTTCTTCTAATTTTCGACCCGCACTGCGAATCTGCATCGTGGCTTCGTAATAGTTGCCATCCTTACGCGTACAAGTTGTACAAATCATATTTGATGTCCTCACGATGACTTCATGTTGCTCTTCAAAGTGGAATGCATCAATTTGTCCATCAACTTGGACATGTATTCTGATATTCCGTTCATCTATCGTTTCATGATGGGTTGCAATTCCCACAGCATCACCTCGATCATGAATTCGCAATGAATCATCCAAACGTCGCTGAAGTAAATCTTCGGATTCAAGGTACCCCCATCGACCACTTTCGAAATTCATCCCACATTTTGGGCATCGGTAGGCCTGACTCGTTTCGTCACATTCTGAAAGCGTGTTTCGTTCTCGAAAGCAGCCTTCACAAAGCCTGTCACCCGAGTGAGGTGGACCTGCCCCACAGGCTACGCAAAACGCTTCACCACGGGACATTCATTTCACACACCATCATGCTTCTGCAGCTTCTCTTTGCTTGCGTGCCCAAATGAATGATTGTACGCAGAAATAAGTGTAAATTAGTCCAGTCAAGAATAGCATCAACATTGAACCACTTGCATAATTTATGCCGTCACCCATGACCATGAAAAATCGTGTCCCTCCCAAGACACAAATCAAACCAAATGTGGCCGCAATGTGCATCCACAATTTTCTTTTCTCTGGAATCTTTGTCGCTAAAACCCCAGTAATCAACAATGGGACACCTGCAAATGTCGGTGCATAAGATGTGATTGAACCTGAACTAGAAATGAGGGAAATAACAATTCCCCAGAGGGCTAGGAATACACCATATCCTATCGTGATCATTGGAATTGTTTGGCCAGCCACGGTATAACTCTGTTCAGTCATGAACGGTCGGCGGAGCCGAACGGATTTGAAGTCGACGGCGCTATTCATCCGAATCCTTAGGATTCGATAGTGTGGATTCGACAGCCTCGATTCTTGAACGGACATCTTTGAGGCGATCCATCAATTGCCAGGTAAACCACCCAATCAAACCAATCATCGCAGCATAAGCAGCGGCCAAATATGCAATATCTTCCATCTCAATCCATCCGCTGTTGTAGTTCGGCGAGAGTTTTCTCGCATTTCTGTACTTCCCAACTGACCATCGCTTGTCCAATCATTAGAACGGTCATTCCGAGAAATGCGAGAAGCCATATTTGCAAAATCACAGGATCCACACCACTTTCTTCGCCGCCTCCAATCACGGGCCCGGGGTGTCTTTCTTGCCACCATCGAGTTGCCATGTATGTAATCGGGACGAGAAGAAATCCAAACAACCCGATACCAGAATATACATCTCTGAATTCAGGTGTATCTGGTTGACTCCGGCGCGAAAGGACGAGAAATAGTGCGATTGCAGAGAGAACTCCATAGATGTTCAACCGGGCATCGGTCCAGTCCCATGGCACGCCCCATTCAGCCGCTCCCCAAATTGGACCCGACGTCACAACGAACAATCCGTACAATAGACTGAGTTCTGCCGCAACTCCTGCCAACGTCCAACCCCATTCAGCACGTTTCCAAAACCATGCCAAACTTCCGACAAATAGCATTCCAAAGGTGAGGAATGAAGTCCATGCAGCTGGGACATGCCAGAAAATAATTCGATAGGAGTCCCCTTCAAATCCCTTGGCGTCTGGTGCAATCAGGAACCCGAGGACCATGGCTACGCAAGCGATGGCCAAACCAAGAAGCATCAGCCAAACACCCCGCATGTTTGTTCGCGGTTGCCCGACGCTCATCAATTTGACCCTGTTCTGGGGTGAAGAATAGGGAGCCCAAACCAAATGATGAGAGGGATGCTTGTTGCAATCGCGATCGAAGCCCAAGGTGAAGTACAAATTTCGGTGCCGATACATTCGCTGACCGCATCGGTTGCAATGAGCAAAGGCCAGATTAGAACCAATGAAAGAAGTGGGGTGTATTGCGCCTCTGTTCTCGGCATTTTCATGGCCAATTCGTGAATGGCACCACTGGCAAGATGTATTGCAATGAAAGGCAAACCAATCATCATCCAAATCAGTGCATCATGCTGTACTCCAAAAATCGTCGCGGTTAAGATCGGTGCGATGAAAATCAGCAATATCGAAAGGGGACTGACTGAAAACAACCGACCCCCCATGGCTTGCCACCAATCACCAGATCGGGAATCCTTGCTGTGGTGCAATGAAGACAATGATGGAATCGCTGCAAGAAAAGCAGGTACGAGCACCAATGTGCCAATATCTTTGCCAAGTAGAGCATACAGAATCAAAATTGACCCGATTAGAGGGACCCCTCTAGAAAGCAAAGGCCACATCGTGCGTCGATCAATTGTTGTTGACCATTTGGTGACATTCAACGTGGGCGCAATATTTGCAAAAAGTGGCGCATCTCCCGCCTCAATCGTTGGCTCATTTTTTGAAGCCTCTCCATCGAGTACCTGAAGCCGAGTCGCACATTCACGTAGTCGATTATCGTGGGTTGCGATTAGGAAAGAATGCCCTCTCGCGCGCAATGATGAAATGTCAGACATCAATGTTTGAACCGATTCTTCATCCAAACCTTCTGATGGTTCATCCAATAGACAGATTCGTTCTTGCTCGCCATACGCAGGAAGCAAACCCTGAATCACGGACAAACGTCGATGTAAACCGCCAGAAAGATGACCAATTCGATCTTGACCTCTGTGAGAAAGATTCCAATGCTGCAATACATTTTGTTCCATGACTCCGGTTGCTTGGGCGGCAAATTCTAGACGCTCATTGACCATTTCATCTCCATTGAAACCACCTGATTGTAGTGTGAGTCCAAATGGCCGCTTGAGTACAATATTTCCAGACTGAATTGGAAGAATCCCTGCAATTGCTTCGATGAGAGTAGATTTCCCAGACCCATTCTCTCCAATCAGTAGGACGCATTCGCCTGACTCAATGTCTAAATTGTAATTCTCAAGTATGGTTCGGGTGCCACGACGCACCGTCAGGTCCTCGACTCGAAGTAGCGCCACATCCCTTCGAATCGTACACGTGGCTTGAGCCCTGCGGCGAAGAGGTCAAGCATCTGAACCCGCTGAGTCAATGCATGGGACTGGTTTGGTCGGAAGTGACGACCACCTACTGGTTCTATGCCGCCATTTGGCTTATTGCGGCCCTCTCACCACTGGTTCATGCTTGGGTTAAGCGAACGCCGATGGCCCTAGGAATCGGAGTTTCAATCATCCTAGCATGGTTGATTCAATCGATAATTGAATGGAATGTCGGATTCGATTTAATGCGGGCACTTGGTGCACTCCTTCCTGCATGGGGACTTGAATCCACTGAACTTCATCGGTACATTACGGCCGCCTGGTTACACGCGAGCACAATCCACGTATTGGGAAATATTCTCGTGATTATTCTTGTTGGCGTTCCTCTCGAACAACGCTTAGGGCGAGGCAGATTTCTACTCATCTATCTAATTGGAGTATTGGGTGGTAATATTGGTTGGACCTTGGCAAATTGGGACAGCACAATTCCCTGCGTGGGGGCGTCGGGTGCAGCATTTGGATTGTTGGGGTGCTATCTCGCATGTTGGCCGCAAGATGAAATTGAATTTCCTCTAATCCTCATACGAAAATGGCCGGTCGCCTGGATTGCTTTGTTCAAGTTCGCTCTCGAGGTCATGCAGTACCCGAATTCAACTTCAAATGTTGCGCATCTAGCACACATCACAGGATTCATCGCATGTTATGTTCTGGCAAAACCGATTGCAAAAGGTGGCTTGGTGCCTATTGGCATGGTTGATGGTGGCCCCTCTTCCAAGGGTGGCCTAGACGCACAACACAAAGCCCTGAAATCGAGGATGGGAAATCTGTCATCCGACCCTTGGGATGGTGATCTGAAAGGTCCAGCGGCTCGCACCCTTGAAAGATTACGTGAAGAAGGGGATGAAATTGAAACCCGGCAAGCCTGGCTTGAGCAGCTCGCAGAACAGGCGCAATGCCCTGTTTGTCAGGGTGAAATTGAAGCCGTTGAAATGGCCGGAATAACACAATTAAAATGCAAATCTAGCAAGGGCCATATTGAGTGGCCATAGAGCCATTCCTTCACAGGACCTACGGTCCTGACTTGGTTGGTCTTATACGTCATTGGTGGGTGGCATCCCTTCGGGATGCATATGGGGTCCGGTGAATCCAGTCGTCAAACCCCCCTCATCGCGGTTTTATTGCTGCTTCTAACATCTCTCTCTCCGTTGGCGATTGGCGACACCACAGACGACGTCGTTGTTTTGGAAAAGCCTACGATTTTTGTCGAAGGATTGCCGACCTTAATTTGTGAAAATGGAGAATCTTGCCCGACCCCTGACCGTGGTTTTGGACCATGGTTGGCATATTCGCCAGATCGTGACCACAATGGCATGGATGATCGGCTACAACGAATATTGGCAGGAGAATATGAATCGGTCAGCACCACTGCAATCGAGGGTCCCGATGGCCGATTGACCGTTGCGATACATGTCGATTATGCGGAGCATCCAGGCCCTCAAGAGATTGCTGCGCTGAAATCAACCCTGTTTGAACATGGTTGGATAGAGGATGGAGCTTGGTTTGATGTTCTGCAATCGATTCATACAATTTCTTTGGACCATGTGCCTCTGCCGGCCCTCCTTCCAATTTGGCGCCTCGATGGTGTTGTGACCGTTGAACAACAAAATGTGATGATCCCATTCCTGCAAAACTCAGTCCCTGCAATGAAGGTGATTGATTCTGATGTATATCAAGATACAATGCAAAACCTTGGATACCGAGGAGATGAAGTTGTTGTTGCTGTTCTCGATACTGGTGTTGACAACGAACATCGTTCACTGAATGATTTCGATGATGTGAACGATGAACCTGACATTGATGCGAATAGCTATGTCGATCAAAAGTGGGTCGCTGGTTATGATGCCACATCGGCTTTTTCCAACACAAGTGGAACCGATGATCCGGACGATTCTAATGGCCACGGAACCCACGTCGCAGGTACCAGTATCGGTACAGGTAGCAGCGACAGGGTGTTTGTTGGGGTTGCACCTGGCGCCTATCTTGTAGACGTCAAAGTGTTGACTGATGCTGGTGGGACGAATGCACAGAATACATTGCGAGGCTTACAATGGGCAATCAACAATGTGGATACAGATTGGGGCAACA
>JASLKO010000229.1 GCA_030747475.1 Candidatus Thalassarchaeaceae archaeon
CCCACTCGCTGATCTAGTAACATCAGGTGGTCTTCTGGGATTCGAAGACTGGTCATCTGGCTGGCTGGCATGGTCACTCACCTCTCGGAACAAACTGCCCAACCCACACCGGGTATATAATGTAATTCATTTGAAATACAAAATGAAATACAAAATATGCAAACTGAGTGCAAGTAAAATATCCTCACAGTCCCCCTTTCAATCTGTATTTCATCCAAAAAATGCACATTTTGCATGATTTTCGCAATACAGTGGCCAAATTTGAAATTTGAGCAATTCATTGAGCCATTATTCAAATTCGATCAGCATTCGGAAATTTGTATTGGCATTTGGCTTATACACTCGTAGCGAGTGGACGGTTCATGGCGCTAACCGAGTCACGCGGGCTTCACTTGTATCTGCGAACACTTGAAGCTGCACTTGAGGATGAAATTGTCACGGACGAAGAAATGTCAATCCTTTCGGTTCTAGCTCAAGCATTCGCACTTCCCCCCGATGAGATGGGTGATGCATGGGATGTGTTGATGAAAGGGTCATCCGATTCCAATGAACCAACCCAAGCACACGAGAAGCGACAGATTGGAGATGCGACAACATACCAAACAGCATTGATTGCAGCATTGGCAGATGAAATCATCACCGAAGATGAATGGGCGATGCTAGATGTAATGCGTCGGGTGATGGGCATCCAGTCTGATGAACATGCGTTAATTGAAGAAGCCGTTCGAGCCATGGCGGCCAACGTTGAGAATGGTGATTCATTCGTATCACGATTAGATCGTTACGTTACTTTGCACCCTTATCGTTAATCGCATCCCTATGGGATGCGTAGTAACCCTCTTGATGGATATGTTCTGTCGGATTGTTGATGCGCCAACGACACGTTGCTTTTTTCTTGGTCCTATTGATGTTGATTGCACCTGCAATTGGCCTTGTTGAAAATACGTTTGAAATCGACGAGGAGTCGAATAGTTCACCACGTTCTACAAGCAATGCACTTCTATGGGGTGCTCATGTCGCCGGTTCTGGCAGTACAGACTCAATACAGGCTATCGAAATGGATGCGATGGGGCGAACCTATGTTTGTGGCTATTTCTACAACTCTGCTACATTTGGAAACACCACATTGAGTTCTTATGGCAGTTACGATATTTTCGTGGGTCGTTTGAGCAACGGTGTATGGGATTGGGTGCAAAGAGCAGGCGGTACGAGCAGTGATCAATGTCATGACATCGCAGTTGATGATGGTGGCAACATTACGATTACTGGTTACTATTATTCATCTAGTTCAGCAACCTTTGGAACCCAATCTGTATCTGGACGTGGTAGTAACGACATATTCGTATCGAGACTTGATTCGAGTGGAAATTGGTTATGGACGACTTCGGCAGGGAGCAGTAGCTCCGATTATGGGTATGGTGTTGCCATGGATTCGTCAGGAAATGCTTACTTGACAGGTGCATACTACAGCACGGGGTACTTTGGTTCAATCACCTTGAATTCTTACAGTAATGATGAGGCCTTCTTGGCCAAATTGGACAATGCGGGGAACTTTGTTTGGGCCAAGCGTTTCTACGGTTTGTATTACCAACGTGGGCGAGATGTCGATGTGAATGCCAATGGAGATATTGCGGTGACAGGCGAATTTAGTTACCGAATCAACATCGAAGGCACTGAGCTTTCTCCGAGTTACCAATCGAGCAGTTACTACCGTGTTTGGGTGGCAAAGTTCACCAATTCAGGTCAGTTGTCATGGGCGAAGATGGCAGGATATTTATCCAGTTCATACAATGCTTACGGAGATGGAGTCGCCATTGACAATAATGGTGATGTGGCGGCCAGTGGACGTTTTTACAG
>JASLKO010000230.1 GCA_030747475.1 Candidatus Thalassarchaeaceae archaeon
ATCGGGTTGTTGTCTCCAATGAACACCTGAATCATCGACAAATGTTGGAAGGCCTTCACTATCCGGGGCTTCAACTGTCGAATCCCAAATATCTTCGACGACCTGGTTCTCATCGCCCAACTTTTTACCAACGATCATTCCGAGAAGCAAGGCTAGAATGAATCCACCCGAGCCAACAAGGGCAATGGTCAATGAGAGACTGAAAATTAGCGGTGTTGGTTCATAATCAGCCCCTTCAGAGACTGCGGGCCAACGCTCAGAATCGCCACTTGCATTGAGAACATCCAAACTTGCATCCGAAGCCGGTGGCAATCGAATTACATTCATTGCATGGGTTGTTTGACGACCTTGTGCACTGGTCAATGTGGCCCGAACCTTGTGAACACCAGGGCTCCACATTGTACATTCGAGAATTTCGTTGTCTTCGTATGTGGTCACATCTTGGGTCGGATCGACAACATCCCAGAGGACGGAGACTTCAGCCAATTGAGTATCCGCTGTTGGAACGATTTCCAAATTGCAAGGTGTACCAGACTCAGTATTACGACCTGTTTGATTGACAATGAAAGCGGGAGGTGGGTGCACACGGATGACAAATGAAAGTGTCTCTGTTGCTGACATGCCCAATCCATTTCGATAATGCTCGGTCACAGTGTAATCCCCTGCAGGCCAACGACTGCAATCAAGAGGCGTTTCGTATTCACCAACCAACCAAGGAATTCCTTGAATGGAAACCGTTCCCATCACGTCGTAATGTGCTCCAACCAAATCGGTGGACACTCGATGGATGAGACATGTATCCCCTGTGTAAATCCAATCTTCTGCTTCCAATTGCATCGACAATTGAGGAGGTGTTAGACTGGCAACCAATTCATGAATCCCCAAATCCTCATCGTGAGTTAGCAAACCAGATTCCATATCCCATACACGCAGGGTAATTTGGAATTCGCCATCTTCCCAAGCCTTCACTGTGGAATTGATGATTAGAGACTCACCACTGTCGAGCGTAGTGTTGTTCCAGAACGAAATGGCCATATCCCCGTTGTCTGCAATGACCTCAACAGCAACCACTGCATAGGGGGCGTTTGTTCCAATTGACGCGATGACACGAATTAAATCAAGTTCACCATCATAATTCTCGTCGATTGCGATGGCTCCAGATCCGGCCACGACAATATGACTTTCATCTTGAGCGCTAGCAACTGTGGCCAACATCGGTAGCATCAAAGCAACCATTGCAAAAGCCATGAGGCGTTTGTGCATCAGAAATCACCTCCATCGCCAAACAAGTCCGTTTCAGATTGGTTTTTTGCGGACATTCGAACTGTAAAGAGTGTCACCAAGAAGATGAAAAGTGGCCACGCGAAGGTCAGCAAGCTTGAAGTCGGGCTTGATCCCATGAGCGCCAATTGACTTCGAACGGCTCCATAGTCATCCGAAAAACCATCCCCATTTCCATCGGGGCAACCCTGAACGTCAATGGTTGACTTCCCAGATTCCATCGGGCAATCATCACGGATTGCACCAATTGGATTGTCTCCAAAACCATCGCGATCCGCATCAGCCCATTGAACACGGTTCTTTGGGAACGCATCTGCTTCACCATCTGGTGACGCTTGCCATTCATCATCAGCATCTGAATATCCATCTCCATCTGTATCTGGGCAACCCAAACGGTCGATGACGGATACACCAGCACTCATCAAGGCGTTTGGACATTTGTCAGCTTGGTGTCCATCGGGATTGTCACCAAAGCCATCACGATCTGCATCCAACCATTGTGTCGCATCATGTGGGAATCGATCACCTTGGTCGGACCAACCATCACCATCGGTATCAGTACATCCGAATCGATCACCACGGCTGGTGCCAGGTGTATCTCGACATCGGTCACCTTCCAATCCCGTTTGCTCATCTCCAAAGCCATCACCATCCGCATCTTCCCACTGGGAAGGTTCGTCTGGGAAGGCATCTGCTTGGCCTGCTGGATGTGGCAACCAACCCAATTCGATATTGGGGTCGCTTGATCCGTCGGCATCGCTGTCAGGGCAACCCCAACGGTCACGTGTACTGGTGCCGGATGTTGTCACACAAGAATCTGGACGCCATACTCCATCGCCCTGATTGTCACCGTATCCATCACCATCAACATCGTGCCATTGCGTGACACAAAGGTCACCACACTCCGCATTCAATCCACCAGGGAATGCATCGGCAAATCCTTCTGGATGAGCGGGCCAATCTAAATCAGGATTTGAATATCCATCGCCATCGGCATCCGGGCAACCATATCGATCATGCATCGATGAACCGGGTCGTGAAATGCAGGAGTCGGCTTCATTTCCACTGGCATTGTCACCAAAGCCATCGCGGTCATAATCCGCCCATTGAGTTTCATCTTCTGTAAAATTATCAGCTTGCCAATCGCCATCACGATTGTTGTCACCATATCCGTCGCCATCGGTATCCCACCATTGGGTTGGATTGTCTGGGAAATGGTCTGGATTGGTCCCTGATGCATTGTCACCGAAGCCATCACGATCTCGATCTGCATGTTGAGTTGGATTGTCGTCGAAGGCATCCGCATTGTCAAATTCCCATGTCCAATTTCCACTCGGTGCAGACCAACCATCGCCATCCAAATCGGGACAGCCCATGCGGTCTTCGAATGAATAACCTGTCTCCAATGGGCAGAAATCAGGACTGGTTGCATTTACTACAAATTCTCCAACGCCCATTTCCTCATGGGAATCATTCCACTCTGGATCGGCCCAATTGTCACCATATCCGTCAACATCCCAATCGGACCACTGTGTTGCATCTTCCCAGAATGCGTCGCCCCCATCTGCTGTCGTCCAAACAGGGCCCCATTCACCCCATTGGTCGGGGTCCGACCAACCGTCATTGTCACGATCGGGACAGCCATATCGATCTTCAAAGGAATCGCCCCATTCAATGGCACATTGATCACCATTGACACCGCCGGGGTTGTCCCCGTAGCCATCTTGATCTTGGTCAGCCCACTGTGAATCTTCTTCTGGGAATTCATCCCCATCATTTGACCAGCCATCATCATCATTGTCTAAGCAACCGTTTCGGTCCTCATCAGATGTTCCGAATTCCTCTGGACAGTCATCGTTACTATCGACAAATCCATCTTCATCACTGTCTCGATAAGTGGTGTCAATAGTTGCGCTAATCGTATAATCAAAGGCATCGTCACAGTCGGTGTCTGTTGACTTAATTTGGACATACCAAGTGGTCGTTCCCGTCAATGGCCCTCCCCAATTTGCATCGGCAGGATTGATGAGAATCGTTGTTGAAGAACTGCCATCACTGGCAATGGAACTTTCATGCCATTCAGTTTCACTGGAATCGCGGAATTTGACCTTGCCTGCCCAATGATCGGTCCAGAATACCCAGCAGCTATCCCCGGTGTTGGAACCCCAAGAACCGTCGACGGTAATTGAGACACGATCGCCATTCAGTAGGTCGATACGCCACCAATCGTTGGAATCTCCACCTGCATCAACGGAACCCGTTCCACTGCTTCCATCCATCAACATCGTGGCTGATGCTGCATCATCATCTGCTAGAACCGAAGGCATGCTGGAAAACAACATGCAGATGATGATAGCCGCGGCGAGGGCGCGCTTCGGAATCGATACTCGAGTGGACATCGGGTGCCGGAGGCACCCGCACACGTAAGGCTATTCCCCTCAACATGCTCATTGAAAAATGAAAAATACCCAAGATTAGAGTTCGGTATTTTCATCCGGGCCCCAGTCTGAACGGGTCCGATTGATGCCCAGTCGTTTGGCGAATAAGAAGCGGAAATTCAACCAACCATCGCCCCAGGTGTTAATCTCTGCATCACCCACTCGCACCCGATAAGGCACGCTGACTTCGATGGCTTTCTTGCGTCCAAACACACGACGTGCATTGATTTTCATTTCCTCGGAAAGAGGCATGCCATCATGGGTGGGTCGCATCTTCTTATTCTCCATGATATCCTTCCAAAAGACCCACATTCCACTCTGTGAATCATGAATCCCATACCAGTAGAGCATTCGAGCGGTTACGGACAAGCCCCAGTTTCCAACTCCATGAAGTCCGGACATGGCCCCATCTTCAGCACGGCGAAGACGGTCACAAGTGATGAATTTCAAATCCTCTTCAACCAATTTACGAACCAAACCCGGAACTTCTTCACCAGGATATATGCAATCAGCATCGAGTGTCACAATGATTTCACCGGGGGCAAGGGCAAAACCGGTTCGGTATGCACGGCCATATCCCTTTCGAGGTTCCATGACGACCCAAGCACCTTCTTCGGCAGCCAGTTCGCGAGTGCGATCTGTGGAATTTCCATCAACGATTAGGAAATCGAGTTTTTTGCACCAGCCATCGTTCGGAATTGAACGTATGGTGTCGACAATTGCAGCTTCTTCATTTCGGGTTGGAATTACAACCGTTACATGGACAGGTAGAGTATCTGACATGACATCCCCATGCCTCGGACCTATAGGTCCGATTTGAATGCAACCGTTGCCGATTAAAGCGGATTGATTGAAAACTAGGTGCCTTCAGGCCTATTTGGAGGGTGTGACCTGCATATCGCAATGTTGTCCGGAGAATACCCCCCAAGATGGGGTGGCATGGGCTCTACAGTGTTCCATTTAGCGGGTGCGCTGGTCAAGCAAGGTCATCGGGTCACAGTCATCACAAGACGTGACAAAAGTGTCGAACGAAATCCGAAAAAAATACCACAGCAAAAAGGTGTTTCAGTTCTTTCAGTAAAATGGGCACCTTTACCGATGGCATTTACTGTGTCCTACGGGAAATGGGCGCTGAGAGAACTCTTGCGAATTCACCGTAAGGATCCTTTTGATGCTGTGCACGTTCATGCACCGATGATATCTTGGAAAGAGAAACAATATCGCATGGTTCGGGAAAAAGTTGGCCCCGTTGTCACCAGTTTACATGGCTCATGGTTGGGCGAGCGTGATGGAATGACTCGAGCTGCCAAACATGGGGAATCTGCAGTATGGAAAAACCCCAATGATTTGGCCATATTGTTGACCGCAAAGCACTATGCGAAATATGAGAAAGCAGCCGTTCGAGCTTCGACCACTTGTGTGGCCAACTCTGAGGCTACAAAAGCAGATTTTGAAGCGCGATATGACCCCCCGGAGAATTGGCATTGCGAGGTGGTTCGATGGGGTGTGGATACGAACATGTTTGTCCCACTCGATCGAGATCATGAAGACACCATGATTGCGCATGAAGAAATTCGCAATCGATATGGTGAGCCTGATGAAAATGCACTCGCAGGATTATCAAATACAGAAACGCCACTGATATTGGCAGTAGGTCGTTTGGTTGCGCGCAAGGGATACAAAACACTACTCAAAGCAATGCCCGGGGTTTTGGAGGCACATCCAAAAGCGCATCTCGTCATTGTCGGACGTGGACATATGAAGCGAACTTTGGAGCGACAAGCCAAGCGACTGGGCGTTGCTGAATCA
>JASLKO010000231.1 GCA_030747475.1 Candidatus Thalassarchaeaceae archaeon
AGCCCAAGCGGTTCGGACAATATTGTCATAGATTCCAAGTCTGTGTTCCAACGGTAAATCTCGGCCATCCAATTGGATTGGAGTATCTATTTCACCATCGATCTTCGGTCGATATGTACCTGTATTGTCGATATTACGCAACACATCAAGTATACCAGTTGCATGATTGTGCAGAGTTTGGACCGTTGCAGACTCCCCACCTACTTTCACAACTCGTGAATGGATGTCATTGACCAATTCACTTGCGGCCTCACGACCATCCGTACTCAGCGCATAAACTCTGCAGCGTTGTTTGGCACCTGCGACATGGCGCGTTTCTTCGAGAATGTGTCCCTTGTCGCGTAGTTTCTTCAATGTCCGAGGGAGGTGCTTCCGGGCTATTCCAACCGCTTCTGATACACCAGCCTGCGTTAATTCAGGCCGACCTTCCCATGGATTATCGCCCAGAGGAGTGTCCCATAAATGCAACAACACTCGTTGTTCTACTGTTAATGTCAACATCATTCCCCCTGACAAATGCGACCCTCCTTGATGTGGCGTGATTGATGGCAACTCTTAGGCAATTCGCCTCAATGCTATCTTAGAAGGCGTTGCAATCAAAGGTCGACAGTTCTCGGGCAACCCCCATGGCCGAGGTTCATACGGGTGCAAGTCGACTCCCTGTGCCTGTTCCCAGAGATGACGACTGGGCTGTTTTGGGTACGACTGCGAACCGACTATGGGAACGAGGATGTTTTGGCAGACCCATTCGAGATGGTGTTCTTTTAACCGCAGCTGAAGTCTTGAATGCACACAGATTACGAGGTTTGCCTTTGCCACACGACCATTGGTTGGCAGAAGTGCTTGCCAATAACCCAAACCTGTTGTTTGAAGGAGCCATTCTCGATTCTCTTAGATTTCCAGGTGAGAAAGTCGTTTTGGCGCAAAATCTCAATGCTGCGAATGCTGTTTTGCTCGATGCAAAATCATGGGCACTTCGATGGTCGCGAAATGTGATGCCGAAAGACACTGATGCATTGGCTGAGATTCGATGGGTTCGTGCAACGGATCAAATCGATTGGGATGAACTATCAGAGTGGACCCGAAATGTGACCACTGGTGGAAGAATTGCAGAATTGATGGTTGTTGATGATGAGCATGGGGTGGTGACCTATCGGTGCAACCATCACCAACCCGAGGGTGTTTTGAAAAATCCATTTCTCGATTTGAATAATGATCAAAGGCGGATTATTGCACATGCCTGGGCTGAATCAACGGATACAAATGGCGGTTATTGGCTCCCAATTAAACGTGAAATTTGGCCAATACAAGGAATTGGAATCAATCTTCAAGATGGTGTTTGGGTCTCTGAAATTGAGGCGCGAATCATCAGCCAAATCGTCAATCCTACAATGCCAAGTCCCAGTGGAGAAATTGGGCAATGGGTCACAATTGTTTCTGATTTATTGTCCAGGGGTCTTGCTGTAAGGCCCGGGTTCAAGTATGGCACTCGATGGCGAGCATATGCTGGTTTGGTCGGCGGTGAGCACGCCCCTTGGTTGATTGTTCCACAAGAAGACGCGCCAATGGGTTGGGATGATGCTTGCTTGGCCGCTCGGTTGGCTGCAGGTGTAAACAAGATTTGGCTCTGTGCAATGCAACCGCTCGGCAACAGTGGTTGGCGCTATTTGGCACTAGAACGGCCACCATCGGATGCTAGGTGGACCAATCCAAATCGTCACTGATTATTGCGAAGATTTCCAAATTCATCATAAGGATCTGCCCGATATTGGGCCTTAGCAATAATTTGCTCGTTAGAATGGGGCATCTGTCCTTGTTGATATGTGTCAAGTTCCTTGTGACTTGAACCCTGTTTTTTCCCTGAAACACTTGACTTTTGTCCACTACTGATAATCCAAAGCGCAAATAGGACCGAGACCAATTGGATGTTATTGGCAGGTTCTGCCAGCCACATCATCGCACTACCTGCTGCACCGGGTGGTTCTGCTTGCAACGAGACATTGAACTCTCCTGCCAATCCAAATTGGTCGTATAGTTGCACTTTTCCATTCGCAATCATCCCTGGGGCCAGCAAACCATCAGGATTGATTTGCAACGTTAATTCACTACCTGTCCCGAGATTTTGTTGGTTGTCGGTCGTTGCAATGCGTGAAAGTGGACCTTCAATGACCACATCATACTGATACGTACCTTGACCTTCAAACATCAAAACATGATCGAGGGAAACGATTTTTGTAACATCGATTTGACCTTCCATCTTTTCAGGGATGAGTCGGTTTGTGACAATAGACCATTCAATCTTGATATCAATTGCTGGGTTTTCAGAACCACATCCTATTGTGCCTTCAATAAATCCACTCGTTCCAGCTGTGGCTGCAGAAGAAAATGCGAGAGAGAATTCTGCAGTTTCCCCATCGGTTAACATCCGCGTTCCGATGAGGTCAACGATACGGCCATCTGTACTGGTCACTTGAGACCAAGGCATACAATCTTGATTGCCCGTGAAGGAAATTGGAATGTTTTCGTAACCAAGCAATCGAATCGGTGTGCGTGGTGGCAAAATATCTGCATGACTGGGGCCCTGATGCGATATTGTAATGTCAGATCCTGTGATGTCCGCAGAATCAACTGAAACAACCCATGGGACCAATCGGCCATGTCCATCCCGTATGAGAATCCCATCTGCACCAAACAGGCCACTGGTGAAAATATCACCTTCATCGTCATCTATGCCATTGTCCAAACTTCCATCACCATCGGCTTCAACAACTTTGAGATAGGCATGTTCTGGATCCCTGTTGACTTCGTTATGCTCGAAGTCGGCATGGGACCGATCCTCGTGAGTCACAAGCAACCCGTGACCAGGAATGTCTCGGTCGAAACCTGATTCAACTCGTGATTCTAGCCAGATGTATTCACCAGGTGCGATGGGGATTCTGACAATACCTGCACTTGAGACGTGTGGCATGATGATGATTGACTGGTTTTCAGGCGCGAGTGCACCAATTGAAAGGTCAAGGGGATCCTGTGCACCGATGAGATGTAGGGTGCCAGATGTTGGCAAAGCGGGATTCCGACCATTTCCGTTCCAATTGCCACTGGCCATAATGTCCCATGCACCAACGCCACTCCAATCACTACTGGGTACGGCACTATGGACATCGTAGAGATCGACAGCACCCAACATGTGCAACATTTCATGGATCATTGTCCCTAAACCATCAGAAGAAAATGAGGCCATTGTATAGGCGCCGATTGATTTCCCATTCACCGAAAATCCAGGAGCAAGGGGTGCATAGTGGCTCCAGATTGAGTTTTGACCGCCCCCGTCTTCTTGAGCATCGCCCGTGTGTAAAATCAAGAGACGATCGACCCACCCATCATTATCAATATCGTATGGACTGAAATCGATGTTGTCGAATGTTGTGGTTAGTGCCTCTTCAACAAGGCCTGCTGGACCTCCAGTGTTACCATCACCAACATCACGTTCACCTCCAGAATCCATGCCATAGGCGGCCTCGCCATGGTGTGCCGTATGTATTTTCGATTGGATATCGACATTTAGGGTCGAGCGCCCGTTGCTAATATCTGAGAAATATGTTGCCGCGGAATTTGGACCCATCAGCATTGCATTTGCACGTGTCTCAGTGTTGTTATCCGCCTGGGCATCCGGAAATTCAATGATAATGACCAACCAACGTTCATCATCCTGCATCTCAACGATTTCCGCATCATTGGTCATGATTGCTTCTTCGCGTAGAGCATCAAAGAATGGCATATAGATGTCCGGCTGACCAGCCAGCCACTGCCCACCAAGTATCATCGCGATGGCGATGGCGACCCGGAAAAGTCGACTCATATGTATAGCGGATGCAGCGTAATGCTTCAAGCCCACGGCTAAATGATTGCAGAATTATCAATCCTTATACTGATTCGAAATTGCCAAAATAGAGGCTTCGCGGTCTTTGATATCGGTTTTATGATCGAGCCATTCAAGCCCAGAAATTCGACAATTTACTTCACTTAATGATTGTCGGTATTCCACAGGTAAAGGTGTGCCATTGCATCCACTGATAATTAAATCGCCTACATTGTTGTGAATCACCGCATCTAGGAGCATATCGCGTGCATCTGGATCTAGGCAAAGTGCCTCTGCCTCCAACCAGCCCATGCTGTTGGGGACTGTTGAAGATGGAACGGATGGGCATGCGCCTTCGCAATGACACATGGCAAACATTCGGCGATGTAATTCACCTTCTGAATCGAAAACAGGTTTTGGGGGTCGTGTGATTGAAGAGAATGAACCCGATGGAGCCCACCGCAGAGAAATTTCAGGCAGGATTACGAGCAATATTGAAAGTGGCAACCAAACCCCTTCCAGTGCTGAAGGATGAACCAGCCACCATACAAACAGCAATGTCAAATGAACACGTACACGAAAAACATCAAACGGTTCATTTTCCATCAAAGAAAGCAAATTTGCCAGTGTCAATGCAATGAAACATAAGGTCGCCAAGAAAATCCACCAAGATATGCCGATGCCAACCTCGAAAATCAATACGGCATCATAATTCGGGTTAATTCCATTGACGCCACCAATTGAACCGGCACTTGAAATGGCCATAGGATATCCCCAAAACCACCAATAAAATGCTGAAAAAAGACCAATGCCTACACCTCCAAGTGTCACCATCCGCAGCCATTTTCGTTCGCTAGGCAGAAGTCCTTCTTCCGCGAAGGACAGGATCTGAAAAGAGGCGAATGGAAGTGTGGTAATCAATGCCAACAAAGCAATCATCGACCAACGTGTCGACATCCAACCATGTGGATCATAGATGGTTACAGATCCCTCTGCTGCTACAGAAGGCAGCGATGACAACCAACTTTCTAGCAATGGATCGATTTGCCACCACCAAAAAACAGTCGCCACACTGAGTATGAATAGCAGTGCAGTACTACGGGTAACAAGTTCGTCGATATGTTGCCTAAGGGGGCGCTCGGCATCCCTAGAAAGGCGGAGGTGCACAGATTGCACCTCACATCATGTCCTTGGCTTTGGGTGGAGTTTTTGCTGCCAATATTGTGCGATACACTCCATATCCTGCCCAAGCACAGCAGAAGAACGCTGTAGACCAAAGGTAGGTAGCTGCGTCACCTGCCAATAGGTAAATTCCAAGGAAGCCGAAGCCGAGTGTCAACATGCCTCGTTGCAGACCTTCAGGATAAGCCAATTGTCGATCTAAATGGTCGGGGCCAGTGTCATATTTCCGCTCTAAAATTTCTTTCTGAACGATTGCACCGACCAATAGTGCTGTGAGTGTGATAAAGAACCAAACGATACCATTGTGCATGACGACTTCTGAAAGTGCATGTTGGCGTTCAATCTCCAGCGCCTCTTCATCCACTTCTTGGTCGAAAAGACTGCGGTCTCCTGACGAAATCACACTTGTAGTTTGATCGGCTGCTGCCGAGGTTTCACTTGGTGAATTCACAACAAATGAAAGGGTGTTCCAATGGTCATCTGAATTGGGGGCACCGTCATTATTGACCATGTTTCCAACGACCCAGAATGCCACGTCACCTTCATCGCTAGAAGGGGCCGTCCAAGTGAATGTCCAAGATGCAGGGGAGGTGTAATCAGATTGCGTAATTCCAGATGTTGTGGTTGTTGCCGATGCATCCTCGCCGCTGTCCTTTTCTGGCCGGATAATTTGATCGGCATCCCACGAGAATGAACCACTGCCTTCAGTGGAAAGGAAGAATCCGCCGCCTGGGTTTGATGCATGTTCTAGAGTGAGTGTCATGGGATATGATTGTCCAGCCTCATAGGCAGCAGGTACACCGGCCAATTTTACCAGTGTTCCTGAGTTCTCCGAAGTGCTATGGCAAGTACATCCAACGCGCCACGTGGGGTCACCTGAACCATCACCATTGTCATCAGATGGTGGGCCTGCATGCATGGCAACACCTGGTCCTGCGACCAAGAGAAGTAAGCAGATCAGAATGGTGGAACGAAGCGCGCGTTGAGACATGACCATCCCTCTACGATTCGCTCGACTGGACGTCCGTCCTTAACCGTTGCTTCATTTGGGTGCCCCTAAGGGCACCCTGTGTTGTAATTGATTCAGAGATCTTTGAATGCTGAATTCAATTCATTCATCATTTTCTTTCCGTCACCAAAGAGCATCATTGTCTTGTCCTCATAGAACAAGTCGTTGTCGACGCCAGCATAACCCACAGATAGGCTTCGCTTGATGATGACAACGATGCGTGCTTTGTCTGCATCAATGATTGGCATGCCTCCGAGCGGGCCTTCTCCACTACGTGCAACCGGATTGACGGTGTCATTTGCCCCGATGACGATTGCCACATCACATTCGGGCAATTCAGAGTTGATTTCATCCATTTCGATAAGCTGTTCGTATGGTACATTAGCCTCAGCGAGAAGGACATTCATATGACCGGGCATTCGACCTGCGACTGGATGAATTCCATAACTCACTTCAACACCTTCAGCCTCAAGTAAGTCTGCAAATTCTTTCACCGCATGCTGGGCTTGGCTAACCGCCATACCATAGCCAGGGATAATCACACATTTTCCGATGCCGTCACAGACCATGGCGACTTCTTCAGGGTCGCTACCAACCTTGGTGCGCGTGACTGTTTCCTTGCCACCTCCACCAAAGGACTTGAACAGAACCGCAATGAGTGTTCGATTCATTGCTTTACACAT
>JASLKO010000232.1 GCA_030747475.1 Candidatus Thalassarchaeaceae archaeon
ATTGATCGGCCCGCTCGCGGTAAAGTGTGAACCCACTGACGTGACCGCACCTGTAATCATCACCTCTGCACCCACAATCGAGCTGTTGTCAAAGTGGGCCGTTCCGGCGATATTGAGTGGGAAAAGTGTCCCCAATTCATCTGCCATGAAGCAATTCATTGGTTCGGCCAAATATGCCGGCGTGGTCGTGACAGTCGTTCCATCATCAATTTCGAGATGGTCGATGACGAGGTCGGTAAAGCTGCCAGGGTTTAGTGAGAAGTTGATTCTAAAGTCATCACGTGGAGCTGTAAAATTGATGACGTGTTCGCTTCCTACGAGGTCTTGAGCAGGAATGTTTTCTCCGGAGACTGCCCATCCTGACATGTTGGCGCCTGATGCGGCGACAATCTTCAGAGAGAATCCACCGCTTGCATCACCAGAAAATGCCATCAAACTACTGGCCTCATTTGGGATCATGCGAACCGCTTGAGAAAATTCAGCTGATGTCAGAGACCCTTCTTCAACCCGCAATGTGCCACCTTCAGCAACCGTAATGCTTGCTCCTGCAGGGAGGGTGTAATCGGTCGCAATCGTCAGGGTTGCACCGGCTTGAACTGTGACCACAGCATTCAGTTCGGAACCAGTATTCCATGTTTCATCCACTGTGACGTCACGAGCGCTGCCATTGATGGGTGCAGAATATGCATTTGATACGGGCATTAAACACAGCAACATGAGTGCTGAAAGCGCTACGGCTAGTTTGGCATTTGTTCGCATGTTTACCTGGTGTGGCCCTTAGGTCATGAAGGATGCGCCGACATGGGCACAATTCTAAGCCCCCTTGCTCTAATCATTGTGTGCCGAGTCTGTTTCTTAGTTCAGAACCCTCACTCACCAGTTCGATGAGTATCTGGAGTGGGCCCCTACTTGTCTTGTGGCTCTACCTCCCTGGATATCTTGCGAATACAGCAGCGATGTTGGGAGGGAAATGGATTCCACAGTTGACTGGAATTGAACCGAAACCCATCGATGGTGGTCGAAAATTGCGAGATGGATATCGGGTGCTTGGCGATGGCAAGACTTGGAATGGATTGATTGTAGCCATTCTTGGGGCAGGATTGTTATGCATGCTCACACATTCGTTGGGTGAAAATCATTTGACAGACAATGGCGTTTTCCTCGATCCATTAATTTGGTCAGACTCTGGAGATTGGTTTTGGATTGGTGGGGAATGGGGTGCATCCTTTGTGATGGGTGCACTTTTGGGTTTTGGTTGCATGATTGGAGATTGTACTGGGTCATTCATTAAGCGGAGATTAGGGAAGAAACGAGAAGGGGATGAGAGTTCACAAGCCCCCTTGCTTGACACGCTTCCATTTGCCATTTTCATTTTCATCGTAGGTCTACTTTTATTCCCCAGTGCCCTGATTGGTCATTCGGCTCTGATTCCATCGATGTTTGGGTTGTTGATTCTAACACCTCTCATTCATCGATTGACCAATATGTTTGGCTATTGGGTGGGTTTGAAGGAAGTCCCCTATTGATGGGACTCTTCATGTGCCGAAACCGTTCGTAGAGGAACATGGGCCGTACAGTTCTCGTTGTCGGTGGTGGCGGTCGAGAACACGCACTGACCATTGGTCTTCTTGAGAGTCCATCAGTGTCAGCGGTCCACGTCGCTCCCGGCAATGCGGGTACGGCCATAATTGCAACCAATCATGACGTCTCAGCAGGTGATGTCGATGGGCAGGTTGCATTGGCCCAGTCTATCGGAGCCGACCTTGTCGTGGTCGGGCCTGAAGCACCACTGGTCGCGGGATTGTCCGATGTACTTCGCTCCATTGGGATTCCAAGTTTTGGTCCACATGCAGCAGGTGCAATGCTTGAGGGTAGCAAGGATTTTGCCAAGAAAGTCATGCTTGATTTGAATATTCCAACCGCTGGAGTCCAACACCTGACAAATGCGACGGATTTGGATGAAGCGGTCGATCGTTGGGGTGCACCCTGGGTGGTCAAGCGAGATGTTTTGGCAGGTGGAAAAGGCGTCGTCGTGACCGAAAATCGTGAAGAGGCCCTCGATTTTATCCTTGAATCCATCGAAACCGATGGGATGGTTTTGCTTGAAGAATTTCTCGAAGGTGAAGAAGCAAGTATGCTTGTCATGATGGATGAATCCGGCTTCGTGGCTCTCCCGTGTAGTCAAGATCACAAGCGGGTCGGCGAAGGGGATGTGGGCCTCAATACCGGTGGGATGGGTGCATACGCACCAGCTCCAGTGGCCACTGAAGAAGTTCGAAACCGTGCCATTCGAGAAATCGTTGAACCGATGCATGTGCACCTTTCAACACAAGAAAGTCCCTACCGTGGTTGCTTGTATGTCGGATTGATGATTGATTCAACCGGTGCCCCTTCAGTCGTTGAATACAACGTTCGGTTTGGTGATCCCGAAACCCAAGTCACCGTTCCGCTAATTTCCAGTGACTTGTGTGACCTTTTGCTGGCGGTTGCAGAAGGACGTCTTGAAAGTTCAATGCCGACATTTTCAACAAATCATGCGTTGACAGTGGTCCTCGCTGCAGATGGTTATCCAGGTCCTCCTGTCAAAGGGCGACCAATCACTGGGGACCTCTCCGATGGCATAGGCTCTAACGGCCGCGCTTTCATTCATCATGCTGGCACAGGTATTTCTGATGGTCAATTGGTTTCTACAGGGGGTCGAGTGTTGGCTGTTACAGGCATTGCATCATCATTGGCTGACGCTAGAGAACTCGCTTATCGGAAGCTTTCCGATGTACAACTCGAGGGTGCACATTTCCGTCGAGATATAGGTCATAAAGCACTTTGAATCAACTCTGCTATTCGATGTACTGTGGTCCTCCCCTCGCGCGAGCGCGTGAGGAGGGGTTATAACGAGACCTTAAGTCGCGGCGTCGCTGATGGCGTAGCGTATGTGCCGTCAGAACCCAAGAGAGGGAAAAAAATGGATAATGAAAACGGAACAACATCGACAAAGGCCCCATATTTCGGCCTACTCGCGATTCCAGCCACAATTGCCATCATGCTGGCCATGATGGTTGCGGCAACTTGGAATGCTGTCGATTATGAAGCAAGCGATTGGAACATACTGCTGATGATTACTGCCGTGCTAACCGCCGGTGGTCTACTTGGCAAAGCACCCCGAATCATCTTCGAACCCGTTGGGACACGCCCCTCTCTCGTCTCTCTCGGATTTGCAGTGGTCATCGGTGCTGTTGGAATGGTGCATTACTACGATGGGGCGGCCTTACTCGGTCTTGCCTTCACCATGATTGCCATTGGTGTCCACCTGTTTGATCGTTCACGACGACACGAAGAAGAACTCATTGTCGTGGGTCTAGTCGCTGGTTTTGTCTATGCAATTCAGGTTGCATCTGCAGGTCATGGTTGGGGTCAGGATGGTGCTCTAGCCGGACAATACTACGATATTATTGACATTGATAGATTGGTAACAGGCTACCTGTTTTTCACTTGGTGGATCATCTCTATTCTCAGTAGCGTCATCATCGCTCTTGCCCTTCGTGGCCGACTTCAAGATGGTGGCCATGGATCTTGGTTCAAAGAAATGCCAGATGTTCTCGGAAAGGAACACACTGCATTGTACAGTGGATTAGGCGTTTGGCTCGCAGCTCATGTGTTCAGTCTATGGCACTTGACAACAATCGACAATCCTGATGCCATCTACTTGGCAGAACATGTTGGGTTCTTTTGGGCATTCTTCACTGGAATTGTGGCGATGTTCGTGGCATTCTGCTGGGCAGAACATTGGCGAACACTTGGCCTTTTCATAGGATTGAATTGGATCCTTTACACGCTAGGCAACTGGCAAGATGCCGGTTTATTCGCCATCGGTAAGGATACCGGTTTCTTTTCCTTCCTACATGGTGGGTTGGGGACGTTGTCATGGTTTGCCATATTCTTCTGGGTGAATGCCGTGGTCGTCTATGTTGGATTTTCTGGACGTCTCATGCGGGGCCCTGAACGCAGAGGCCCTGGCCAAGCTCGCCTTTGGTGGGGCCGACACTGGTATGCCATCTCCGTAGGAGGTGCGCTTCTTTCCGCTCTAGTTGTTCGTGTAATGTGGAACGTTATCCCGGCAATGAACGCCGCTGGAACTGGCGAATGGGACATGACTGGTGGTTCTGACCCTTGGTACATGAAGCGAGCAATCGACTACATTTTGGCTCAAAACAGTCACTTTGTAATCGACATGGATCGTGCTTACCCTGTAGGTTCAATCAATCCTCGGCCACCTTTGTTTAGCTGGTCTTTGGTCCTTGGTGGAATCGCTGTGGACCCCTTCATTGAAGGGGATGTACACGAAGCGGCCTGGTGGTCAATCGCTGGAATGCCTGCAATTTATGGTGCTCTAACCGTTTTACCAATTGCAGCAACATGCAAGAGATTCTTCGGTACAGGTGCTGGTGTTCTTGGTGCATGGCTCATGGCACTAATGCCTGGTCACGTCAGCCACAGTACATTTGGCCTAGCTGACCACGATGCTTTCGTCATCTTCTTCATGTCGCTTGGATTTTATTTCTGGCTCTCTGCTGTGGATAAAATTGGCAGCGACAAGTTGCTCGATACGGCAGAATGGAATCCAGTACACATGATTACAGGTATTCGAGAAGCGTTCAAGAAGCACCCTGTCGCAATGTCACAAGCCATTTTGGCAGGTGTGTCGTTTGCAACAGTTGCCTTGGGATGGAAAGGATTCGTCTATGGTCTTGCAATCGTCTATGCAGCATACTTCTTGCAAACGGCTCTCAATTTGATTCGTCGCCGAGACAGCATGCCTGTCACATCAGCCATTGTAGTAATGATGTTGACAACGTTCATTTTGCCGCTACCATTCTATGGTAACGCACAATTGAACTTGATTTGGGACGCAAGCGGTTTCCAGCCGTTGTTCTACATCCTAGGATTCACCATCATCAATGGATGGGTTGTCACATCCTTCCGTGACAAGCCATGGCTCATGGTCGTCATCATGGGTTCGGGAATTACCACCGCATTGCTTGGTACACTGTATGTTCTGCAATTACTCGACATCTCAAATGGCTGGGACGTTCTCACAACAGGTGGGTTCTATTTCTCAAAGAACAAGGTGTTTGGAACCATTGCTGAAGCGCAGGCTCCAAGTCGTGGGCAATTGTTTGCTAATTTCGGTCCATTGGTATTCATCTTCGCTTTGGGCATGGGAATAATCTCATTATTGCGTGGTTTCAGAAATCGAGATCCGAAGCAACCTCATATCCTGATGGGTCCAGCTTCCCTCGTTCTAGCAGTATGGATTCTACTGGCCTCATACATGGCTTGGTCAGCAGGTCGTTTCATGTTCAACGCTACACCTGTAATGGCCATCATGGGTTCGGCTGCTATCTCTGGACTTTGGCGCTCTAGTGGTGTGAAAGAATATCGAAAGACATGGAGACGAATGGGAATCGGTGGTGCACAAGCTCGATTCAGTTCAACCATACGCTCTGGTCGAAAACACCCGGGTGTACCTGCGATTGGCTTGGTCCTCATCCTTCTATTCAGTCAACATGCTGTTTACGGACTCGACTCAGGCATCCCTCGCGGTGAAGTCGGAGAAAAGCAAGTCGATGATGTCATTCATGACATCTTCCCAGACGCATTGCGTGCTGAGATATTTGGTTGGTCAGTCTTTGACGGCTCACCATACAAGGACTATGGTATCGACTCCGATAATGACGAAATGGTTGGTTGTCGGGGTGCTACAGGTAACGAATGTTGGTACATGGGTACCTTCGGTCCCGGATTCAACGGTCGATCTTGGAATCAAGCGTATGATTGGCTTGAAAATCAAGATGCAGATGTCACATTCTCTGAACGTCCTGCCTTCGTATCTTGGTGGGATTATGGATTCCAAGCATTGGCCCAGGGTCAGCATCCAACTGTCGCTGACAACTTCCAGTCTGGCATCCCTGCCGCAGGTAACATGTTGTTGGCAGATGGGGAAGATGACACAATTGCGCTGTTTATTGTAACCCTTGCTGAAGGTGACATGCGTCACGAGTACAATCTCGATAAGGGCGATGCGGATAGTGACCAGTTTACCCGTGCTTTCATGCTCGCAATGCAGAATCACTTCAAGTCCGCAACACAGTCAGATTCGACTTGGGATGAATGGGTCGACATCAACACAATGTCAGATCGTCAAGATGTTCGTGATCGTTCATTCACAGTCATTGGTTCAGCAGATGACACCGTTCTAACAGAAGGCATTCCAATGAATGCTGATGGAACACGCACATCTGAATCGAAGGTGTATCGACTATACGAAAATCGTGAGTTCCTTGCAGAATATACAGACAAGGGTGCAGCGATTGCAGATTTCGACCAGAACAGCAAGGTAGACTGGATTGAAAGCTGCCCTAGTGAAGGCAAGTCATCAATCGATGTCAAGACAAAACCTGGTGAGAATCTATACCCAGGTGATGCAACATACAACGTAGAGAATGCATTCTCCTGCAAAGCCTCGCACTACATCATTGGTGATTATTGGTATACCAGTGATTTGTATGATGATTTCAATGATGTATCCACATCATTGCACAGACAAAATGCTCGATATGCAATCGCTCGTGATTTGCTAACACACGTTTTCTCGTTGGATGAACTTGTAGATTTGTATCATGATCTCACATCCGTTGAATACGAAGTTGCTACGTATGAAGGTGGACCTGGTGAAACCGTTGTTCGTAACAACGATATTCGCTACTTCGCTGTTGACAATCGATTGTATCCAATCGGTGGTTTGCAATATGCTGAAAGCAATATGCACTACCAAAATCCAACTGGAATTTTCTATGCGCCGACCACTCTGAGTGGTCTAGATCCTGAAAATTACATCGATTCGATATATGTCACAAACGAGGGGCCAATGACTCCGCAGGCATTCGAAACACGATATATGGCGGATTTGATTGCAGGACAATCTGGTGGAACCGGAGAAATCATTGAATTGGAAGATGTTCTTGTCGAACAACAACCTGATTTCTTTGAAACCATGATTGCAAGAACCTACGTCGGATATGGAACACCACAATTGGGACTTGCCAATTCACAGATCCAATCTTTGCAGCCATTGAATGTCGATCGCCCAGGTCAACCAAAACAGCATTTCACTGGCTACGGTACCCCCGATACTCCTCTGACCTTTGCTTACCCATTGCCGGGTGCAATGATGAACCACTTCGTATTGGCCAATTGGTACGAGCCAAATGAAGACAACCCAGAGAATATTGCATACGCAAACACGGGTGTTAAGGTCCTGAAATACTACTCAGGTGCCACCCTAGAGGGTGACATTGTTCTTGGTGAAATTGGGGCCGTCCCCAATGCAAAGTTGCTCATTGAGCGTGATGCATTCAGCGGAGAGGATCCAAGCGATACCGATGCACGAACCTATTGGATTCCAATCGGAACTGCACAGGCTGACGATGAAGGTCATTTCAGTATCCGCGTACCGAGTGGAAAGATTCGAGTATCCGCCTTTATGGGTGAATCTGATTTGGTTGCCGCACGTGATGGAATCACCCAAGCTGGTGGTCAAGAAGCACAAAATTGGGCACAAGATTTGGTCACTGAGATTAACGATGATCGTATCGTAAATCCAATCACTGGAATTCTTGGCAATGTCTCCGGTTCAACATGGATTGGTGAAGCAATGATTAACGTCACAGGCGAAGAAGGCCATTCAAACGGTGAATCTGTATTGAATATGCAGATTCAAATTTCGGCATCTGGAGCGACTGGTACAATTGAGTGGCAGGGCGATGCAGATTTCGGTGGCGTTCCTCTTGCAAACATGGACTTGAGAATCTCAAATATTTGGGATGATACACGCCAGGATGCTTACTACATCACAACCTCAGATGGTGAAGTCGATGGTGAGCGCGAATTTGGACCAGGGGCACTTGGTGAAGTCACCTTTACAGGCCCGGGTTCGATGATTACAGAAGAAGGTGCAGCGACTGTAACTGATTTCACTGGTAACTACACACGTAGCATATTGCACAACCATTCTTACGATGGTGCTGGAAATATCCTCGGCCGAGGAACATTTGTTGGAACCATTGCTGATGCAGATCCACAAGGATGTGTAAATGGTTCAATGCCAGATCTAGCCACTTATTGTCTTGAAGATGTAAACGTGACCAATACATTCCTCATCGATGGTTTCGTTGAAGGCGCTGATGGCCGATTTACGGCAAATGGTACGGCTTTCTTCACAACACCAATGTACCGTGAAACAATTATTGGTTCAGGTACATTCATCGTTGATGCAAGTGATACATCACTGTCTTCGTATGGTACAATCAACGGCACAGGTACGTTCCAAGGTACGGGTCATTTCAGTGGTGACATGGTCAAACCAGGCTCATTCCATCTTGTGGACGCAATTCCTGGCACTTACCACGTAGCAGTGTTATTCGAAAATGGCAAGGAATCAATTCTACCTACGCCGTTAATCGTTCCATTGTCAAGAGATGGTCCGGATGCTAAGAACATCGAACTTTCACTTCCAGGGACTTGGATTCAAGGCACTGCAAGCATGCTCTCGATGACTGAGGCCGAAGGTGACATCGTCACTGGCCGCCTGAAGCTTGTCGAATTCGCGGATATGGAAGCAAATGTAACAGAACCTTGTGGTGACATCGCATGGGCACCATGTTGGTTTGATACCGATGACAATGGTACGTTCGGAATCGGTCCTGTGCTTGAAGGCGAATACGTCGTTACGATGGATCAAGACTCTGATGGATTCGATGAATATCGTTCAGACACGATTACAGTCCAGCCGGATAATGCAGGCAATGTAACGCCGTCTGATATCGATCGTATTCCACCAATGTACGACATTGAGTTCCTACTACTGGATCATCAAGATCAACCGGTTGAAGGACAGAATCTGACATTCTCCAACCAATTTACGCCGATTACAATCGATGCGCGCGATAATGGCAATGGATCATACAATATTGAATTGCCACGTGATACATGGGTTGTTGAGAGTATTTTGGATGAGGAATACATTCTCTACGAGGAAATAGACCTCCAAGAGGACATCACTGGCTTGGTGCTACAATATGTTGAATCCGCATGGGTCAATGGTACTGTATTGCGCGACATGAGCGACAAGGTCGATGAACCAGATATTCCATTCTCAAATCAAATGGTGAACATCCAGTGGGGTGGAATTAGTGAAACCACAATGACAGATGAAAACGGTACTTTTGGATTCCAAATACCGGTTGGGGCGGAAGTTAACATGACCGTCCATGTCGTCATCAACAATTTGCTTGCAGGTGAACATTTCACCGTTGCAAGTGGTGGAAATCAATTCACACTTTACCCACAAAACAGCGTGGGTGCAGCCGGTGACCTCTTCCTCTATGATGTTGGGAATGCGTACACACAATCTGTCCCAGGATTCGGTGATTATCCATTCATGATGGAGGCCCACGATAATTCGACAGGTGTTACATGGCAATGGCCCGTGGATACGGCACAAGGGCGATTTACAGCGTACGTATTGGAAGGTGCAGATAATGAAACTCGAAACTGGACTCTGAGCATTAACAACGATGCTCTGAATGTAACACCATTCACATATTCTCCCCTGGGAGACAACAACACCCTGTATTTGGTAGCTGAACCGGATTATGTTATCGCGACATTGTCGACTTTCATCGATCACACGAATGATGGAAACATGTCGAATGGAACATCGGTGCCAATCGATTTCCGATTGTTGCCGACCAATGCATTTGATGACTCATTGATTATCAATGTCAGTGCGGATCAGATTTGTGAAGGCAACACGACAATGAATTGTTGGGAAAATGGCTCAATTGAGCTAGAACTCCGTGTTGGGAACTGGATATTTGAGACCGATGCCAAAGATGCACGGTCAGAGAATGCAACAGATTTCAACACAATCTTGTCGAATTCTAGCGGATTGGTTGAAATCGCAATCGGTGCGGACCCTAAGGATGTAGAATTGGGCTTCATGCCGGAGTGGCGAACATCGATTACTTTGGAAAATCAATTGGCTGCGCCCATGGCAAACTGGACTGTTTACTTCGAAGAAATTGATGGAGATGACTCCTTCAATTTGGACACAGATGAAAATGGTACGATTGTAGATTACTTGCCAGAAGGCGAGTGGTTGGCATATGTGTTGGATTTCATCGATGACGATGGTGATGATACAAATGATGATCCACTGCAAACCTTCCGTGGCACACTTACGGTTGATTCTAGTACACCAGGTACATCGATTTCCTGGCAAACTGTTGAAGCCGCACAATTCAATCTAACATTGATTGAAACGGGCAGTGGAGAGTTGTTGAGTGGTTACTCAATTACGGCGGTTAGCGAAGATGGCCTCGGAGAATTTACCCTTGGACCTAGTGATGAGAATGGAATCATCGATGCAGCTCTAATGGAGGGCGCGTGGACATTGAGCATGAACCGGACAGATTCCAACGTGCGTTGGATTTTGAATGATGTAACGATCAACGTTGCCGCAGGATCAGGAAATGCAGACACAAACCTCAGTCTTGACAAGTGGGTCGAGATTGCAGGAAACTTGTTCCGCGATATCAATGAGGATGATGCGTGGAGTTACGCTGAAGGTATTGAAGGTGCCAATGTCACAGTGAACAGTACAACATTCGGACCTGTGGAACTGGTCAGTGATGTTCTAGGTACATGGCGTGTCTTTGTACCAGTGAACAGTACATACGATGTATTTGCAATCAAGGATGGATATTCAAATGGATCCACGTCGATTGAAGTAGGATATGTAGTCAATACATCTGATATTGAAATGACAGCAGGAATCGTATCTGTCGGAGGAGAAATATCTCACGTACTTCCTTCAGAGTGGAATTTGATTTCAGATGATATCTCGCTTGCCTTGCTTCCAGAGTCTGGTCTTTCGTTTAGTGTAGTGACACCAACAAAGGTTCTGGACAATGGTCAATGGGACGGTACATGGGAAGCTGATGTAGATCCAGGCAACTGGATTTTGTATGCAACGTATGATGGTGATGAAGGTCAATTTGCAGCCATGACGCTTGTTGAGGCTGCGGTTGCTGATGGAGGACAAGCCGATGCCATGCTATCCACTGCTAGCCTACTCCACGTCTCGACCAAATGGGTTGATTTCGATGGAGTCAATCGTACATTGGCTGATGATTCACTCATCAACAGCGGAAACAACTTGGTATTCTCAAGTGATTCACTCATCAATTGGAACCAAACTGTGGATTCAAATGGGCAACTATCCTTGCTACTCCCTGCTGGAGACTACAGCATGAGTGGGACATTCGAAACCACAGAGCATGGAGTGAATATGACCTACAACGGTGGAAAGAGTGCCAATGTTGTTGGCGGAGGCGTCGAATCTCCAGAACAGTTGATTGAATTCAGAGTACAGGAAGATCATTCGATAACATTCTCCGTCGGTTCAAACCACACGTCGATTGTTCAATCGAGTGAAGATGGAGATAATTTCACAATCGTTGATGATGGTGACGAATTAGAATACGCCGTTGGTGAAATCAATTTGCAGATGACGTACAGTGGAAACAGAGTACAGGACGATTACACGTTCGGCATTCAACTGAATGGTGGCGATGCTCAGTTCTGGACCGTTGAAGTCTGGACTGGTGTCGATGAAAATGGAACAGATATTTGGGAACCCGATCAATATGAACCTCAATTCTCTCTTGGACTTGAGACCAACAACACTGTTGACATCCGTCTAAGAGTCACTCCTGCCAACAAGACCGTTGCAGAATCATACGATGGTGGACATTCTCTGCTTCTGACAATGACTGAGGATGGCACTGGGTCTTATGACGAATACGAACTCAAATTGTTCGTACCTCAAGTGTATGGTGTCGAAGTAGACCAGGATCAAATCGCTGATGTCATCGGCGTCCAAATCGGACAAGAAGAACCGTATTCATTCTGGTTTAACAATACTGGAAATGGTGATGATACCTTCACAATTTCAATTTCGGACTTGCCTGAGCAATTGACACCTCTTTGGAGTGTGACTGGTGCAACCACACTTGAAGTGGGACCTCGAAGCACACAAGGGTACTCTGTAACAATTCACGCATCAGAATTGTGGGTCGGTGATGTGGAAGAATTCCCAGTCACTGTGACGATTACCAGTGAAGATGGCAATACCACTGAATCCGTCATACTGAATATCAAGACCGCCTTACCAGATCTTGAATTTGTGGACCATGGGGCCCACGGCTTGTCTATGGATGGCTTTGCCCCAATGGGACAATCGATGGAGTTCTTTGCAAATGTCAAGAACACAGGTGACGTGAATGCACGAGACGTCGAAGTCATCGTTCTCGATAACAATGGTACAATCGTTGGTTCACTTACCAAGGATGTCCCAATGGACGAAACCACTGAATTCATCATTGAAATTGCTGCAGTTGAAGAACTAGGTTCTATCACTTACACGTTCAAGATTAATTCAACCGCAGGCGAAATGGAAGATACTCCTGGTGTCGAAGTACTCAAACTCAACTATCAGCCCACAGTTGCAACTGAATCAAACGATTGGGTTGCACTAATTGTGGTTGTGTTTGTTGCAGGAATACTTGGTTTGTTCTGGAAGTTTAGTGGACGACGTGGCAGTCAAGCATTCTGATTGACGAAATTTGGCCGATGCTCTAGAGCATCATCCATGCCTAAGGTCGAGCGTAAGCAATGCAATTTGGGGAAGGGGCCATGAACCCCCTCTCGCCCCTATGGGGCGAACACCATGCCATCTGGCCCTTATCGTCATCTCGAATACCTCCCTGAACCAGAGGATCCACGGATGCTGACAGCCATCGACCCTGATGCGCCAGGTTATTCCCCTGAGGCCTATGGAGCGACTTTTGAACAATCAGAAGCGTGGCGTAACGCGACAAACGAATCTCTACGCAGGGTCAAGCCACGACCTTTGGGAATGATTGTTGTTTTGTGTTTTGTTGCCAGCCTCATTCTGTTTTACCCATATTTCACCTCATTCTTTGCAAACGCGCTGACCCCCGATTCCGATTGGGCATATGAGGATACGAATATCTATGCACTACAGGATGATTTTGGGCTGACTGGTGAAGGCATCCGTGTTTGCATTGTGGATACTGGGATTGAGATCAACCATCCTGATTTTTCCAATATCAATCTTATTGGGTATCGCGATTTAATCGACAATAATCACAATCTTGTACAAGATCGTGGGGAACAAATGCATGGGACGATGATGGCAGGAATCCTCGTCGCGAATGGCGATTTCAAAGGTGCGGCACCCAATGTCGGACTTCTTATCGCAGCAGCTCTAAACAATGAAGGGACAACAAAATCAGAATCAACTGTTGCAGATGCCATTGAATGGTGTTGGTCACAAATGAATGCCGACATCATTTCGCTTTCCCTAGGCGGCGACCCCGATCCTGAGAATCCATTGGGCTCAGAAACCGCAGATGCGGTTCAAGATGCACTGAATCAAGGTGTGTTCGTCGTCGCAGCCGCAGGAAATTCAGGTGGTGCAGGGACAGGCGTGACAGATGTTTCAGTTCCAGCAAATGTCGATGGTGTCATCGCAGTTGGGGCTGTGGACAGAGATGGCTTACTGTGGGAGCGTACGGCCACCGGTTCAACCACCGAGGGGGCAGAAGGTGCACAAAGGGAATACCCCAATCAAAAACCAGAGGTGTCAGCGCCCGGAGTTGGGATCATTTCAACTTCTAATCCTAGCCTTACGATACCATATTCCTCAAGCACAGGCACAAGTGATTCCACGGTATTTGTAACCGGTGCCCTTGCACTAATTTTAGAACGGCATGGTGGGCAAATCAATACCATCAATCCGCCACGTGACCGAATCGACTTGGTCAAACAGGCTTTGGCCGAATCTTGCCAACCAAACCCTTTGCAAGGGGGTGAACACCACCCTCGATGGGGCTATGGGACGCTAGATGCGTCGGCTTGGGAGCTTGCAATCGCTGATGGAATCGCACAATATAGTGATACTTAATTCTATTATTGATACAATAATGTGATATTATTGTAATTTTATGATATTTTAAACTGCAAAAACGTACTGCCGCGGGGCCGCGAGTGTTATATCTCGCACAACTCTCCCACACTTGTAACTTGGAGTGACACCCATGAAAGAGACTCATCGAAACAAAAGCCTGCTACTTTCATTCTTGATGCTATCCAGCGTCATGGTTGGAATGGTCGGATTGATGCCTACTGCTGTAGCAACCAACGAAACTTCGAATGGAACAATATCTGGTACTGAAGTTTGGTCTGGCACACACACACTTACTGGCAACGTCATTGTAGCCACTGGTGCAAACCTCATCGTTCAACCAGGGACAACGGTGACCATTCCGAACGGGACATACATCGACGTCCGTGGCGGATTATGTGCTGGCGATGTTGCTTGTGGTGCAAATGGCATGGCCAGTAACAGTTCGCGAATCACATTCACTTGGCAAGATCCATCCAATGCCTCTGCAACAGGCAGCTGTTACGGTATTTTTAGTGGCAACCACTACAATCGGGATCCATCATGCAACGAGGGTATTTTGTTGCGCAGCACAGTGGATATTGGAGCGACCAAGTTGAACCATGTATCAATTACCAACGCATATGGGATGCCAAGATGGGTTTCTGAAATTTCTGAGGTTCGTTATGGTGCAATTGTTGCCGAAGGTGCAAGCCCAACAATGACTGGATTGAAATTCGAGGGTGTCAACACGACCAGCCTACTTATTCTCGATTTAGCACGCCCTGACATCATCGGTGGTGAATTCACAGTCGGAGATGATGCCACATCACTGGTTGGCTCCGCGATACAGGCCTATGGTGCAGGCAGTACAATTCAACCACTTTCGATTATCGCACCAGTGTTCACTGGAACAGCCAACGGTTGTGGACAAAATGACGATGGTCGTCACGTATTGTGGGTGGAAGAATCCTATGTGGATATTCAGAATGCTGTGATCGCTAGTGGGGATTATGGTATCCGCCTTGACAATTCTGCGGGTTCAGTGACATCGGCTACAATTTCAACAACTTGCAATGGTATCGACGTCAATAACAAGAAGACATCAGGCAACAATGTGGCTTACAAATTAACCGTGGCGAATAACAAAATCACAACTGACGAAAGGAGCCCTCTGACCGCGTTCAACCTTGCATGGGTTGATTTTGACAACAACGTCATCGATGGCGCCTCAGGTGGTTCTGGAGTCCAAATTTCAAAGAGTCAAGTCAATATCAACGGGGGAACAATCGGTCCCATTGGTGGTTGGAACGGAATTTGGTCAATTGGCGAGAGTGATGTTCGCGTAGAGAATGTTACAATTCAAGGAACCGCAAAAGAGCCGATCATCGCTGGAGAATACCACTTTGGGGACAGTGGATGGACTGTACCATCACCTTCTGAAAACCGCATGTATGTGGCCAATTCAATGATTAGTAGTGATGGTGGTGAATGTACTGGACAAAAGGCATGGGGTGGAGACTTTGCTTGCCCAGGAGTTCATGCATTCCGCTCATCCCTAACTTTGCTCAATAACGATATTGACATTGGAGGTGGTGGAGATGGAATCAAGGCAGTTGGCGCCATTCTCGATGTACGTAACAACATCATCAATGCTACAGGGACAGGAGCGAGTGTCAAAAATCATGACACAAACTATGCGAATGACCCGCAATATGGGTCCCTAGGCTTCTTTTCAGGGAACACTTGGACGGGTGTTGGTCAAACTTACAATGTGACAAAGAGTAGTATTACGGTTCAGTCGGAAAACATCCCCATTCCTAGTCAAGCATCCAATACCACCGATCCAGTCACACTTTCATGGCCCGATGCCGAGGCCTATGAGTGGAACAATTGGGATGGACAAGTGTTGGTGCCAACCTGCAGTGTATGGCCTCCACAGAATTTCCCCCTCGCTTTGGAATTGACAAACAATTCAACCGTATTCACATATTCGAATTTGACGGGTTTGGATACTTCGAAGATCTATATCGACACCTCACCGATTAAGTGGGCTGTACAAATTCGAAAAGCTGAGATTGTAAAATTCCGTACAATTGTCGAAGGTGTGCGCGTTGGTGGCACAACAGTCCTTATCGAAGACAGTCATGGAGATGATTTGTACACTCTGACCACAGATAGTCAGGGTTGGACACCCGAAGTATCACTGGCCAGTGATTTCCATCTGGACATGACCGGTGGTGGCCCAGGGGGCATCAATCCTGATCGTTATGCAGATGACGAAGGTGAAAACTCATGCAGCGATGGAATTGATAATGATGGCGACCTCATCGTTGATTCAGAAGATACTGATTGTCAATCTGGTTCTAGCAGTCGTGAATTGTCACTGTACTACATCTCAGCCTACAAGTTTGGCAAGGGTTACAAGAAATACAGTTTGACGATGACCAGTCAAACGGGTGTATTAACAGAAATCGTTACACTTGAAAATATGGCACCTACTGTCAATGTTGACCAAAATGATGGTCATTCATTCAAGCGCTCAGTCAATTTCACAGGTTCAGCACACGATGGATTGTGGGCCGGAATCTATGGGTCGGATGAATTGGCTCGCTGGGATCAACAAGGAGCAGTCGAAGAAATTCAGGTAAAGGATCCATTCACCAGTGATTGGATTGACATGCGAGAAGCGGTTGATGACAGCAATTCGGATGGTGAAGTGACATACAATAATCACCCGTTCCGTCATTGGTACTTCGAATATGATATGAGTGATCAACCGGAAGGTGATTACACCTTTGAATTCAGAGCTTTTGATGGTGTGACAGAATCACAAATTGTGACACGTACTATCAAATTGAACACAGAACCACCAACAGTATGGGTCGATGGCCCTGCTGATGGAACCACCATTGACGATGGTATCGTACAATTCACTGGTCGGGCTTCAGATGCTTACAGTGGAATTTTTGGAAGCGATATTCAACGGATTTGGTTCGAGGTCGATGGCCCAGACAATTACTACAATTTGTTCGATAAACCTGGTGGTACCGCTTGGTCAGCAGATTGGACTGTTGGACACTTGCCATCTGGATCGTACAGCGTGAAAGTATGGGCGAGTGATTCCGCTTTCTGCACAAACAGCCCAGATGAGTGTTCACCTGTCGAATTATCAATTAATGTCGACAATGATAACGCGATTCCTGTTGTGCAAGTATTGACACCATATGACTTGCAGACGATTACAGCAAGTGATGCGACAGTGCTACAGGGTGTGGCGAGAGATGCTGATGGGATTGTCACCAAGGTAGAGATTGTCATCAAGGATCCTCAAGCAGGATTCCTTGAGATGCCAGAGGGCCCACATTCCGTGGTGACAGAGGTTGATTCTGTAACAGGTGCATGGACCACTACATGGGACACTTCCAGTTTAGTTCACAATTATCAATACATTATTGAAGCGCGTTCATTTGATGGATTCCAATACAGTGAAGCAGCATCGATCCAGGTTACAATTGACAATCCACCCAATCAAGACAACACGCGACCTACATTCAATTCAACCGCATGGCCAGATTCAGTGACCATCTTCTGTGAAGAAACTGGAACATCTCAGAACCGATGTGGCGACGGGTATTATCTCGACTTGACACAATTCTTCTCAGATGTGGATCCAGGTGATAGTCTGGCCTTCTACGTACTAGACCAGGGTGATATGTTTGAGGATGATTACCATGCTCAGGTCATCTCGGTATCTGCCTCAGGTGTGGCCAATTACAACCCACTTTCAATGTCATTTTACTTCCCAGAAATGGCAGATTGGTCTCTGAACGCTGTGATATTCCAGGTGCGTGATACAGCAGGAAGTATCAGTTCATCAGATCCAATTACTTTCGATGTTGTCGGCGTATCCTTCGAGTCGCAATGTGCAGGGTTGATGGAAGACGAAGTCTTTGTTGCAGGTTGTCCTGGCCGAATTAGCCAATCTGACACACTTGTTTACTCTGGAAAAGGTCGTCCTTCAGTCAGCGTAATTGGAGAAACTGGTGCAGGCATTCGCTTGGGGAGTACTGTTGTTGGAGATGATGGAACCTGGATACTTGAAATTCCAGGGAACCGATTGAACAAGGGAGACAATACGATTATTTTCGAATATGGTGGTGCTGAGCAAGATATGAACCAAGATTCTGAAATTACTGTCAAAGGTGGTGAAGAAGATAGTTCAGGCATTTTCATGTGGATTGGTCTATCCGTT
>JASLKO010000233.1 GCA_030747475.1 Candidatus Thalassarchaeaceae archaeon
TGATGCCGCGTTCCTAGATGGTGGTGCGGCCTATGTTGCTTGGAAGTCCCACGGTCTTGAAGCGATTCTCGCTGATACAAAATCCGATGGGAGCACATACTACACAGCAGCTGCTTGGGTCCGAAACAGTTCCAACATCACCTCTCTTGAGCAATTGGAAGGAAACAATTCCTGCCACACAGGTTGGTTGAAATCGGCAGGAATGCTGATGCCAATGGGGTACCTGATTGGAGAAGGAATGGTAGATGTGCAAGGCGATCCAGATGATATTGAATCCCTACGTACCACCATCGAGAGTCATTTCAACACAGCCACAATTCCAGAAAGTGGTGCGCAATATTACGGTTATGGTGGTGCATTTGAATGCATGACTGCTGGAGCCGGCGATGTCGCATTCGCAAAAACATCGTCATATGAAGATCACTGTGAAGGCAATGAATGGTGCCTTGATCGTGATGAATATCGAATGCTTGAGCCTGCCTTTGGACAGGTACCCACACATCCAGTGATGGTGGATCCTACTCAAATTGATTCAGACAAGCAAGATGCCTTTGTTGCAGCTATGCTTGCAATGAGCAATGAAATGTGGGTGGAAGATTATCCCATAGCTGGTGTGAACTACACTGGTTGCTATGACATGACAACTCAACAGGTTGCCGACATCGCTCAGAATACATGTGGCGGTGAGATTCTCCAGAATGTCCTTGAGAACAATGGTGCGGTTGTACCCGTAACCAGCCAAGACCACCTTGGATCATACAGTGATGCCATTGCGAACATCCCTGGAATCACCGCCTACTTCGACGATAAGTATGGTGGTTAATCTCGAGAAAATAAGGAAATCCGGCCCAGCCCTAAAGGGCTGGGCCGTGAAACCTTTCAAAAAGGGTTCATGAGTCGGGCTCGTTGATGCCAACACCTGTTCTCAGCATTCGACAGGCCGTGATTGGCTTTGAGAAGGACAAGCCATTACTTGTCGATGTGAATCTTGACATCCATCCTGGGGAGATTATTGGCATCATTGGTCGCTCGGGAATTGGAAAGAGTACCTTGCTTCGAACAATCGCAGGATTACTATCTCCTCTTTCGGGGGACATCGATGTGCCCAGTGCAAGAGGAGAAATCGGATATATTCCGCAGAGACTTGGATTGATCAACCATCACAACGTGGGATACAATGTCATGATGGGTGCTCTTGCTAGAGCGCCATTTTGGCAGACATTATTTTCTCTGCCCGGCATTGAGTTGAGGGAATCTGCCCGATCTGCCATTGAAGCAGTGGGCCTTTCAGATAAGGTATTGGATTCGATTAGTCAACTATCAGGTGGACAGCAACAAAGGGTTGCAATCGCCCGTTCAATGGTTCAGCAGCCAACACTACTTCTTGCAGATGAGTGTCTAGGTGAACTTGATTCAGAAACTGCAAAAGAAATCATTGAACTCATTCAGAAATTGGCCCAGGAGAACAATATAGCCATCATTATTGTAGATCACAACCCTGTTCGAGTTGCAACATTTTGCGACCGTGTTCTCCAAGTGAAGGGCACTCATATTGAGGAGGTGAATGTGTGAAAATCATTCAGCATCTGAAAAAGCGCCCCAGTCTTATCGTATACACTGGAATCATTATTCTTGCAATCATGATTTCGAACAAATTGGGCATTACAATCGATAATATAGGACAGGCATGGGGAAACGCAGGAATTCTCTGGTCAGAAATGTTCCCACCGGATTTCAGCGTCGTCACAGAACGGGCATCATGGTCACAAACCAAATGCACATGGGATGCAGATTGGGCCTGCAGTGCGGCGATTCATGGTTTGGCCGAAACGATTGAAATCGCCTTTTTGGCTACACTATTTGGGATGTTGCTATCACTTCCGTTGTCAATGATGGCAGCTCACAATCTTTCACCGATTTGGTTGTCTACAATCACCCGACAATTCCTTGCCGGTTTGCGTGTTCTTCCCTCACTTGTTTGGGCTTTGATTTTCGTGATTATGTTTGGCCCCGGGCCTCTGGCTGGAGTATTGGCCATGACACTTTACACGGTCGGTTATCTAGGTAAACTGCAGTATGAGGCTCTAGAAGGTGTCAGTCGCCATCCATTGGAGGCGGCACGAGCAATGGGCCTTCCAAGATGGCAAGTTGCCCGTTATTTCGCACTTCCTGAGGCAAGCAATGCAATCTTAAGTCAAATATTGTTCATGTTTGAGTACAACATC
>JASLKO010000234.1 GCA_030747475.1 Candidatus Thalassarchaeaceae archaeon
TCTTCTCGTACTCGGTATTCTCCCACTCACCCGGTTGTCGGTTGAACCAGTTGATTTTGAACCAACCTTACCAGGGCATGGTTGGCTGTTGTTACTTGCTCTTCTATCCCAAGTGGGTGGTTGGTTGGCTGTTGCGTATGCCCTCCCTCGTTTGCCTGCCGCACACACATCGTTTGCGATTTTACTCCAACCCGTTCTTACGCTATTGTGGGGTTTTCTGATTCTACGACAAGATGGACATTCAATCAATCAAATCATCGGGATGATACTCGTCCTTGTTTCCATCATGGCGGTGACCATTTACGGATCCACTGGAGCCGGGGAATCAACATCTGAATGAAGTCTCCATGCTTCAATCATGGAAGCCATTAGAACTACGGAAGCACCGATGATGGCCGCAAAAGCAGCTTGCTCAGCCGGGTTGTCTGAATCTGGAATGAGTATCCAACAAGCGATGAGATCAGCGATGATTCCTGACCATAGTAAAACTGCATATCGAAGCGGTCGTTCACTCACTTGAACCAATGTCAGTGGTACACTTGCAAACAGAGCTAGGGCCCAAGCCATGAGCATCCAAGAAAAAACTCCTGTCGATTCAGCATAATCTGGAAACACTCTGATGAGCGCTTCGACACCAATCCATCCACCGATGAAGAAACCAGGGATTGATGCGATGCAGATGATTGCAGCAGCACGCTTCGCTCTGTGCCAGAGTTTTTCTGTATTATTTCGAACTTCACCGAACCATGACAACATCACTGCGCGTACAGACAAAATTGGTGCATACCCTGCAATGAAGGCAAGCCACGCGATTTGGAATATTTCGACGGAATCAGTGTCCGCTAACATTCCGAGCATTAATTTCTCAATTCTAACATTGGCCACCAGTGCGACTGCAGCCAACAAGAAGGGAAACCCTAGATTCACAAGTGCACGGCCTTCAGCGTTTGAAGTTTCAAGTTCTATACCCACATCGACATTGGACAAGCGTCGTTCGCCCATCCATATGGCGATGAACATCGCCCCCAGTGGCCCTGCAAATGTTGCCAAAGCCAAGGCGATGGGATGGGCTCCAAATTGCCATGCGGCTAGCAAAATTCCGATGGCTGTTGCACCCCGATCCACAAATCGAACGACTGCTTCTTGTCGAGATTCGCCCAAGGCACGTAGAGCCGCACGGTGTGCATAGGTCAGAATTTGAACACAGGCCGAAAATGCGAGAATGAGTGAAGCCACCAGCCATGCGGTTGATTCACCGACCCAAATCCATCCAAGAAGGCCACTAATGACGATGATTGGAAGAGCAAAACGAACTTGGATGCGCAGACATCGGTGCACTAAACCCTGAGCATTTGAACCCAAGCGTTCTCCATCTCGACCAATCAAAGTTGGCAATCCTAAATCGACAATGGTTGCCGTCACATAGAACAAATCTAGCAGTAGAACCCAACGTCCATAGTCACCATCAACAAAGGTCTGGGTCAGGACAACGTGAACCGCAATTCCAACCAACAGTGC